>NZ_JBFAOU010000198.1:0-13674 GCF_040675365.1 Catellatospora sp. NPDC049609
CCGCCGCGGCGAGGATCCCCAGCCCGCCCTGCGTGACTTCCTGCATCGGGTACGCGAACGCGGCGTGCGCGGGTACGCGGAGATCCCGCTGATGGCACATGGGCGAAAGTCGGGCCAAGATTCGCCCGATTGCCTGGCAAGTCGGACGATCATGGGGGTACGCAAGCCGCGGGTAACGCCTCGGAAACGGGGCCTTGACGGGTGCGTTACGGCAGCGGAGACTGTGGCGCACTGTGAACGTTCACAGAGGAATTCGCCATTTGACGGAGGACCTATGCGTACCAAGCGGCTCAGCGCGGCGCTGTCCGTGCTGCTCGCCGGCGCCCTCGTGGCCGGGTGTTCGAGCAGCCCGGAAGAGGAGACCCCGCAGGAGACCGGCCCGGTCGAGCTGACGTTCTGGACCTGGGCGCCCAACATGGACAAGATCGCGGCGGTGTGGAACGAGGCCCACCCCGACATCAAGGTCACGGTCAGCAAGCAGGCCGGCGGCGACGAGGCGGCGGCGAAGTTCCTCACCGCAGCCAAGGCCGGCAACGCGCCCGACCTGGTGCAGGCCGAGTACCAGATGCTCCCGTCGTTCGTGGCCGCCGAGGCCGTCGCCGACATCAAGGCCGACGTCGAGGGCGTGCGCGGCGAGTTCTCCGACGGCATCTGGCGCCTGGTCACCCTGGGCACCGACGCCGTCTACGGCCTGCCGCAGGACAGCGGCCCGATGATGCTCTACTACCGCCAGGACCTGTTCGCCCGGTACGGGCTCGAGGTTCCGCGCACGTGGGAGGAGTACGCCGCCGCGGCCCGCACCGTGCACGCCAGGGACAAGTCCGTCTACCTGGGCGGCTTCTCCAGCAAGGACCCGGGCTGGTTCGCCGGGCTGGCGCAGCAGGCGGGCGGCCAGTGGTGGTCCATCACCGGCGAGGCGTGGCAGGTCGGCATCAACGACGACGCCACGAAGAAGGTCGCCGACTTCTGGGGCGGCCTGGCCAAGGAGGGTGTCGTGGACACCCAGGCGCCGTGGACCCCGGAGTGGAACGCCGCGCTCAACGGGGGCAAGCTGCTGACCTGGTCGTCGGCGGTCTGGGGCCCGGGTGTGCTGAGCAGCAACGCCCCCGACGGCAAGGGCAAGTGGGCCATCGCGCCGCTGCCGCAGTGGAGCGCCGGGGAGAACCACTCCGGCTTCTGGGGCGGCTCGTCCATCGCGGTCTCGGCGGGCTCGAAGCACCGCAAGGCCGCCGCGCAGTTCCTTAGCTGGCTGAACACCGACGCCAAGGCCGTCGACCTGCTGATCAAGGAGGCCGCGATCTACCCCGCGGCCAAGAGCGGCCAGCAGCTGCTGACCACCGCGCCGGAGTACTTCGCCAACCAGCCCGACTTCTGGCAGCAGGCGACCACCATCGCGGGCACCGCGCGGGGCTTCACCTTCGGCCCCAACGTCAACGTCGCGTACGGCGCCTACAAGGACGCCTTCGACAAGGCGGTGCAGCAGAAGTCCTCCTTCACCGACGCACTGGCGGCGGTGCAGGACGCGACGGTCGCCGACATGAAGAAGTCCGGCTTCACGCTGGCGAGCTGACCCATGTCCACGGCACAGCAGGGTGCCCGCGCGGCTCGCGCGGGCGCCACCCCCTACCTCTACCTCGCCCCGGCGGTCGTGCTGTTCACGCTGTTCGTGGCCGCCCCCATCGGGTACACCGCGTACCTGAGCATGCGCCGGGTCAAGTTCTCCGGGCTCGGGCTGGGCAAGAACTCGCGCACCGAGATCTTCGTGGGGCTGGACAACTACCGGGCCGCCGTCGCCGACGGCGAGTTCTGGGCGGGCTGGCTGCGCGTGCTCGGGTACGCCGGCCTGGTGCTCACCCTGATGCTCGGGCTGGCGCTGGTGTTCGCGCTGCTGCTGGACTCGGCGCGGGTGCGCCTGGCCCGGTTCTCCCGCATCGCGATCTTCCTGCCGTACGCGGTGCCCGGTGTGGTCGCCACGCTGCTCTGGGGCTTCCTCTACCTGCCCAGCCTGAGCCCGGTCCACGCCACGCTGCGCGCGTTCGGCGTCGAGAACGTGGACCTGCTCGACCCGAGCACGGTGCTGTTCTCGATGGTCAACGTCGCGATCTGGGGCGGCACCGGCTTCAACATGCTGGTGCTCTACACGCAGCTGCGGGCCATCCCCCGCGACTACTACGAGGCCGCCCGCATCGACGGGGCCAGCGAGCTGGCCATCGCGCTGCGGGTCAAGGTGCCGATGCTGGCGCCGGCCCTGGTGCTGACCACGGTGTTCTCGATCATCGCGACGATCCAGGTGTTCACCGAGCCGATGACGCTGCGGCCCATCTCCAACGCGGTCAGCTCCACCTGGAGCCCGCTGATGAAGGTGTACACCGACGCGTTCGTCAACGGCGACCTCTACTCCGCGGCGGCCACCTCGCTGGTCATCGCGCTGATCTCGGTCGTGCCGTCGCTGCTGTTCATGCGGCTGGTGCGCCGCCGGGCGTTCGGGGAGGAACGTTGACCGCCACCATGCTGGACAAGCCACGGACCACCGCCGGCGCGGACCGGCCGGGCGGGGTACGCCGCCCGCTGGGCTTCGCGCCGACCGCGGTGCTGCTGCTCGGGGCGCTGTACTGCCTGCTGCCGGTGTTGTGGGTGGTCACCGCGTCCACCAAGACCCGCGGCGAGCTGTTCACCTCCAACGCGTTCGCCCCGGGCACCGGACTGCTCGACAACATCGCCGACCTGTCGGCGTACCGGGACGGGATCTTCTGGCAGTGGATGGCCAACACCGCGCTCTACGCGGGCGTCGGCGCGCTGCTGTCCACGGCGGTGTCGGTGCTGGCCGGGTACGCCCTGGCCAAGTTCCGGTTCTTCGGCCGCGACGTCATCTTCAACGTGCTGATCGGCGGCATCCTGGTGCCCGCGGTGGTGCTCGCGGTCCCGCAGTACCTGCTGCTGGCCAAGGCCGGGCTGGCGAACAGCTACTGGGCGGTGCTGCTGCCGAGCATCCTGCACCCGTACAGCATCTACCTAGCCCGCATCTACGCGGCCGCGGCCATCCCGGACGCGCTGCTGGAGGCCGGGCGCATCGACGGGGCGGGCGAGCACCGGCTGCTGCGGGTGGTGGCGCTGCCGCTGCTGGCGCCGGGCATGGTGACCATCTTCCTGTTCCAGTTCGTGGCGATCTGGAACAACTTCCTGCTGCCGTTCATCATGCTCGCCGACGACGAGCGCTTCCCGCTCACCGTCGGCCTGTACACCCTGCTGGCCACTGGGGCCAACCAGCCCGCGCTGTACCACCTGGTGATCATCGGAGCGCTGCTGTCGATCATCCCGCTGATCGCGTTGTTCCTGACCATGCAGCGGTACTGGCGGACGGATCTCTCCGGCGGGTCTGTGAAAAGCTGATGGGCGTGACGAACAAGCGGCGTCCCACGATCCACGACGTGGCCCGTGCCTCGGGGGTCTCCCGGGGCACGGTGTCCCGTGCGCTCAACGGGGACCCCTACGTCAGCACCGCCGCGCTGGCCGCGGTGCGCCGGGCCGTCGCCGAGACCGGGTACGTCGTCAACCGCGCCGCGCGCAGCCTGGTCACCCAGCGCACCGGCACCGTGGTCATGGTGCTCTCGGAGCCGCAGGAGAAGCTGTTCGAGGACCCGAACTTCAGCGTGCTGCTGCGGGTGGCCACCCGGCGCCTCGCCCAGCGCGACGTCGCGCTGGTCATGATGGTCGCCGGCGACGACGGCGACCGCGAGCGGGTGGTCCGCTACCTGCGCGGCGGGCACGCCGACGGGGTGCTGCTGCTGTCGGCGCACTCCGGCGACCCGCTGCTCGCCGAGCTCGACGGGCTGGAGATCCCGGCGGTGGCCTGCGGCGCCGTGCTCGGCCGCGAAGGCGTGATCCCGTACGCCGCCGCCGACGACCGCGAGGGCGCCCGGCAGATGACGCGGTACCTCGTCGACCGGGGCCGCAAGAAGATCGGCATCATCACCGGCCCGCTCGACACCCCCGGCGGGCTGAACCGCCTGGAGGGCTTCTGCGACGTGCTCGGCCGCAAGGCGGTCAAGAAGCTCATCGCGCACGGCGACTACTCCCGGCACAGCGGCGAGACCGCCATGGCCGAGCTGCTCGACCGGGTCCCCGACCTGGACGCCGTCTTCGTCGGCTCCGACCTGATGGCCGCCGGCGCGCTGGCCGTGCTGCGCGCCCGCGGCCGCCGCGTCCCCGAGGACGTCGCGGTCGGCGGCTTCGACGACTCCGCCATCGCCGGCTCCACCCACCCGAAGCTCACCACCGTCCGCCAGCCCCTGGAGCAGGTCGCCACCGAGACCGTCCGCATGCTGCTCGACCTCATCGACGGCGCCGACTCCGTCGACTCCCTGGTCCTGCCCACCGAACTCATCACCCGCGAATCCGCCTGACCGAAAGGAAGGGCACCTTCTTAACGCTATGCGTAGAGGAAGGGCACCTTCTTAACTCTCGCGGAGCCCGCACCCGGATGGCGGCGTCGCGGGTGGTGCGGCCGGATGGTTCCGGGCGGCCGGCAGGACGCCGGCTCACGTGCTCAGCCGCGCAGTACGTCCACCGACCGCAGGTCGCGGTGTGCGTGGTGCACCTCCGCTATCTCGGCGAGCGCCTGGCGGCCGAGCGCGCGGTAGGCGGAGGCGAGCAGGCGCAGCGAGTCCGCGCGGTAGGCGTCGGCGTCGAACCAGTGCAGCTCGCGGCCCAGCACCAGCGCGTACGCGGGCTCGCCGGCGGCCAGTTCCCGCTCGGCCTGCGCGATCCACTCCCGCACCTGCGGCGCACCGGCCCGGTAGGCCTCGTAGCGCTCGTTGTAGCGCTGATGACCGCCGCGCGGGTCGCCGGACCCGTCGGGCAGCGCCGGACCGACTCCCCCGAGGATCGGCGGCCGGGCCGCGCCCACCCACCGAACCGCGCCGTCGTGGTCGCGGGCCCGCTCGTCGGCGTCGGCGTACGCCGCCACGGCCCGCCGCAGCTCGGCGCGCTGGCGGGCGCCGTCCGGCTCGTCGTAGTCGGGGTCGTCGGCGGCGTCCATGTCGGCGTCGTCGAGCCGCCTGCCCACCTGGGCGAGCACGGTGGGCAGCTGCTCGGACCAGGTCTCGGCGGAGTCGCGGGCGTAGTTGTGGACCACCATCGTCGGCAGCTCGGCGGGGTCGTCGTACCACAGCCCGAAGTGCAGGCCGTCGCTGTCGCCCCACAGCACGGTGACGAACTCGGGCGGGTCGCAGCGGAACCGGGAGTCCAGGCGCTCGTCGAGCCCGTCGCGGCCGGTCAGGGCCAGGCCGCCGTCCTCGAAGTACCGGGTGATGCCGCCGGGGCTCAGACCCACGCCGTCGGCCAGGGCGCGCCGGCCGGCGTCGCCGATGCCGTCGAGGAACGCGGCGAACACCGCGAGGTGGCGGGGCAGGCGCAGCCCGTACCCGCGTAGCACGCGCTCGGCGACGGCGTCGAAGCGGCTGTCCATCGTGGCCAGTGACGGGGCCACCCGCTCGTGGTCGAAAGCGAAGTCGCCCATGCCCGCTCGCCTCCCGCGTGCCGCACCGGCCCACGCGAGCCGAACCGCCACGATGCCACAGCCGACCGCTCGCCGAGCACCGGGGCGGCCATCGTTCAAGATCGCTGATCCCGGTCAGAACCACGCGGTGAGGGTCAGGGCAGGGCGGCGCGGACGTCCTGGGCGAGGTGCGGGGTCACGTCGTCGAGGACGAGGCGGTAGTAGCGGCCCGACGGGTCGGCGAGTTTCCGGTGCTCCTGGCCCCGGACCGAGTACACGGCATCCTGCGTCACCCGCAGCACCGGCCGGGCGTCGACGGGCGGGTCGACGACGAAACCGCGGAAGCCGAGCGGGGCCGGTGGTTCGGCGGCGGCCTGGAACTCCGCGGCGCGGGCGTCCAGGTCGCCGTAGAGCTGCTCCGCCGCACCGTCGCTCAGCGCGACCTGCGGATTCTCTCGGCCCGAGAACAGGTCGACCGTCACCGCGTACGACGATTCCGGCGGTGGTCCGTCGGCTGTGGACGCACAGGCGGACACGGTGGCCAGCAGTGCCAAGGCAAGCAGGCCGGCGGCTCGGGGCAGCTCCCTCGCGGCGCGCGTCAACTTCTGGGTTGTCGTGACAACGCAGAAGTTGTCGTCTGCGGACCGTGACATGGCCGGTCACCTCACTGCAAGCACTGGTGGTGGCGCCCGGTTCGACGCGTCCATCGCATTGTAGGTTCCGCGGTCGTGCCGCGCGGCTCGTCGCGAGCGGCGCGGCACCCGGCGCGATGAGGGTTAAGAAGGGCACCTTCTACAACGCATGGCGTTAAGAGGGTGCCCTTCCTTTCCTAGAGGAGGGTGATCAGGGGGAAGGTGCCGGTGGGGGTGGGGAGGCGGTCGGTGGTGTTGTTCTTGATGTAGCCGAGGCGGAGCTGGGCGCCGGGGGTGAGGCCGAGGGTGGCCAGCGGGACGGCGGCCTCGATGACGGTGTCGTTGCGGACGAAGGTCATCGCGCCGAGCGGGGTCCAGGACCAGCCGCTGCCGCCGTGGTCGTACAGGTTGGCGTTCTCCAGCATGAAGTCGCCGCCGGAGGGGTTGGTCCAGCCTGCGGCGTGGTAGCCGGTGGCGGTGTTGTTGTCGGTGTTGAGGAAGAACTGGCCGAGCACGTTCAGGCCGGTGCCCTTGACGCACAGGTAGAGCGTGGTGCCGTTGTTGGTGACCGACACCGACTGCACGCCGGTGCCGCCGGACAGGACGGGCGTGATGCCCGCCCAGTCCCCCGCGTTGCCGTCCACGGTGATCGCCGGGTTTCCGCCGCCGGACGTGGCCGTGGTGAAGGTGCCGTTGGGGCTGTTGGTGGTGCCGCCCGCGGACACCGAGCGGACCCGGAACTGGTAGGCCGTGCCCGGTGCCAGCCCGGACAGTGTCACCGAGTGGCTGGTGACGTTGCTCGCGCCGGTCGCCGTGGAGCCGTAGGACGTGGTCGTGCCGTACTCGACGACCGACGACGAGGCGACATCCGTGGTCCAGGTGACGGTGGCGCCGGTCGTGGTGACGTTGGCGTACTGGACGTTGCTGATGACGGGTGCGCCGCCTCCGCCGCCGGTGCCGTTGAGCAGGGTGACCACCGGGAACGTGCCGCTCGCGGCCGGGAGCCGGTCGGTGGCGGAGTTGTTCTTCAGGTAGCCCGCCCGCAACTGCGATCCCGGTGCCAGGCCCAGCGTCGACAGCGGGATCGCCGCCTCGGCCACGGTGTCGTTGCGGGTGAAGGTGACCGCGCCCAGGGAGGTCCAGGCCCAGCCGCCGCCGGCGTGCCGGTAGAGGTTGCCGTTCTCCAGCATGTAGTCCGCGCCGGACGGGTTGCTCCAGCCGGTCGCCTGGTAGCCGGTGCCGGTGTTGTTGTCGGTGTCGAGGTAGAACTGCCCGAGCACGTTGAGCCCGGTGCCGCGGGCCAGCAGGTACAGGTTGCCGGCGTTGTTGGTGACCGACAGCGACTGCACGGTGGTGCTGCCGGTCAGCACCGGCGTGATGCTCCCCCAGTCACCGGCCGCCCCGTCCACGGTGATCGCCGGGTAGCTCCCGCCGGACGTGGCCGTGGTGAACGTGCCGTTGGGGCTGTTCGTGGTGCCGCCCGCCGATGCCGAGCGCACCCGGAACTGGTACGCCGTGCCCGGTGCCAGCCCCGAGAGCGTGACCGAGTGGCTGGTCACGTTGCTCGCACCGGTCGCGGTGGAGCCGTAGGAGGTCGTGGTGCCGTACTCCACCACCGACGACGACGGGATGTCCGTGGTCCAGGTGACGGTGGCGCCGGTGGTGGTGACGTTGGCGTACTGCACGTTCGAGATCACCGGCGGCTGCGCCGGGGGTGGCGAGCCGGACGGCGTCGGCGACGGCGACGGCGGGGTGCCGCCGCCGGGCACGGTGAACCTCACCGAGGAGCCGCCGAAGTTGGCGACCCGCAGCCACGTCCACACCTCGGTGCCCGCCATCGCGGCCGGGAAGACGTAGTCGCGGTCGAACTCGAACTCGGCCCGGGTGCCCGACTGCACCACCCGCACCGGCCAGCCCCGGTTGGTGGGCGAGCTGGGGCTGCTGAACTTGAACACGTCGCCCTGCCCGGCCCCGGCGTGTGGAAGCAGGTACGCCTGGTTCAGGTTCTCCAGGTAGAGGCGCGAGTCCGGGGAGGTGGGCCAGGACGGCTGCCAGCCGGTCGGGCCGTCCTTGTCGTAGTCGAAGTAGATCATCTCCTGGGCCAGGCTGATGGTCTGCTTCGCCTCGACCATCATGAAGAACCGGTCCCCGACGAACTTCACGTAGACCTTCGTGATGCCCTTGCCGTTGCCGCCGGCGGGATCGTTGAAGATCGGTGTCTCGGCGTTCCACTCCCCGGTGCTGCCGTCCGCGACGAACCCGCCGTAGAGGTTGGTCGGATGCGCCCCCGTCTGCGCCGGCGCGGCCAGGCCCTGCGCGTCGAGCCAGTTCTTGGCGTCGTCGTACACGGCGGAGTTGAAGTGGTTGGCCCCGGACACGTCGTAGGCGAGGTAGTCCGAGTTGTTGACGACCTCGTTCATCCACTTCTGCGTGCCCGAGGCGGGCACCCGGAAGTCGATGATCGCCACGTTGAACCCGTCGGCCTGGTTGGCCTGCGCGTTGATGTAGTCCTTCCAGAACCCGCCGAAGTTGTCGCGGCTGCGGTAGGTCGGCGAGGCCGGGTTGGTGTTCCAGTTGGCCTCGAAGCCGGGGCTGGTGTCGTAGAAGCCCGGGATGTAGGTGTTGTAGTACCAGGACTCGGTGACGAAGATGTTGATCGCGTGCCGGTAGCGGGACGCGAACTGCGAGGTGCCCTCGTCGGGGTTGAAGTACCAGTAGCCGCGGTTGGACGCGACGACCTTGCTCGGGTCCACCGCCTTGATCTTCTCGACGAGGTCGACCATGCCGCCCGCGGTGAAGCCGAAGTTGCCGCGCGGCCCCCAGGAGATGCCGGGACCGGCGCCGCCGACCGGGTCGGGCGTGTCCACGGTGTCCAGGAAGACCCCGTCGTAGTCGCCGTCGTGCACGATCTTGTCGACCTGGTACGTGACGAACTTCTGCCAGGCCGGGTCGCCGCCGTTGATGTACCCGCCGCCGTAGGTCGGGTTGACGTCGACGGTGCCGTCGCCGTCCTTCCAGTACCCGCCGTACAGGTAGCGGCTGTCATTGACCCAGGTGCCCTGCTGGTCGAGATACCACGGCATGACGCCGTTGTTGCGCCAGGTCAGGCGGTTGCCCCAGGACGAGTAGTTCGCGCCTATGCTCGTCCCGGCGTAGTTGGCGTACCCGTCCTCGTACGTGCCGTCCGGCGTCGCGCCGCCCTCGACGTTGAGGTAGGAGCCGGCGGCGTTGTAGTTCCACGGGTTCGGGCCGTGCAGCGGGCCGGACGGGCCGCCGTAGCCGGCGGGCAGCAGGCCCAGGTCGATGCCCTTCTGGATGGTCATGTGCCCGCTGTGCCCGGGGATGATGGTCGGCAGCATCTCGCCGACGGACAGGTACCCGAGCACGATCACGTCGTCGGCGGTGCCCAGCGCCCCGTCGTTGCCCCGCTTGATCTCCTGGACCTGGGCGGAGGTGACCGACTCGAAGTAGAAGTGGTCGCGGGTCACGTTCAGCACGCGCAGCGTCGGTTCGAGCACGACCAGGTCGTACCCCTTGAGCTGGTTGACCTTCGCCTGGTCGACGGCGCCGTACCAGAACGCGGTGCGGCTGTGCTGGTTGAGCGTGGGGACCTTGCCGTAGAACGGGGTCCGGCCGATCTCGAAGCCGGCCGCGGCCGCCGGGGTCGCCGCGGTGGCGACGAGCCCGGCGGTCAGCGCGGTCGCCGCGAGCAGCGCGGCGGCGAGCAGCCGCGCGATGCCCCGGCGGTGGCGGAACGGTGTTGCAGCGGTGCGGTGCGGCTGAGCTTGGCGGTTCATGTGCACCTCGCTTCGGGTGGAGGGGTCAGCTGATGGTGATCACTGCGGTGTAGACCTCCGGCGAGCTGCCGGAGCCGTGGAACACCGCCCGGTGCGGGCCGAGCGGTGCGCCGCCGAGCACGTCGGACAGCACGGCGGCCGGGACGCGCCAGACGTAGTGGTCGTCGTCGCTGGAGACCAGCGGGCTCGGCCCGTCGACCGGCGCCCAGCTCCAGCCGGTGCCGGTGTGGCGGTAGAACCAGCTGTTCTCGATGAGCAGGTCCGCCCCGATGCCCGCGGTCGCGAACCCGGTGGCGGCGTCGCCGTCGACGTCGATGAACAGGTGGTGGAAGTCGAACGGCAGGTTGAACTTCGCCTGGTAGGTCACGCCGTCGGTGCCGATGACCCCGCCCGCGCCGGTGATCGGGTCACCGGACGGCAGCGTCGTGGTGACGGCCAGCGGCCCGGCGGCGGCCGAGCGGTTGCCGCTGCCGTCGCGGGCGTACGCCGTGACGGTGTACGCCGTGCCCGGCTCCAGCCCGCTGACCGGCACGGTGACCGTGTCCCCGCTGGTGACCAGCCACGACGGCAGCGACAGCAGCGGCTGCCCGTCCAGCTCGACGTCATAGGCGGTGACGTCGGCCTCGGCGGAGGCGGTCCAGGCCAGCCGCACGCTGGCGACCTTCGTCTCGGCGGCGCGCAGCCCGGCCGGGGCGGCGGGCGGCGAGGCGTCGGCGGCCTTCGTGGTGACGGTCGCGGCGCGGCCGGGCGCGGAGACGTTGCCCGCCGCGTCGCGCGCGGCGACGGCGACCCGGTGGCTGCGCGCCGGGTCGAGCCCGTGCAGGGTGACCAGCGGCAGCGCGTTCAGCGTGCCGGTGACGCGAACGCCGTCGAGGTAGACGTCGTACCCGGTGACCCGGCCCTCGTCGGCGGCGGGCAGCCAGCCGACCGTGGCCTCGGTCGCGGTGGTGTGCACCGCGAGCGGCGTGCCCAGGACACGGGGCGCGGTGCCGTCCGGGCCGCCGTCGGCGGCGGCGGCGAGCTGGCCGGTCCAGTAGTCGGCGGGCGGCAGCGAGTCCCACGGGTTGGCCAGCACGTCCGGGGTGACGTAGAGGTAGCCGGCCTGGCGCTGCTTGCTGAGCGCGACGGCGTCGCGCATCTGCTCGGCGGTGCCGGTGGCGTGCACCAGGTGCCAGAACCGGCGCGGGTCGAGCGCGCGGTGCCAGGTCGGCGGCTGCCAGCCCAGGTACGTCTCGTAGGTGCCCTCGAAGGTGAGGCTCACGTCGCCGACGTCGGCGTAGCACGGCTCGGTGTCGATACCGGGGTTGACCACGGTGAACGCGCCGGGCTGGGCGCGCCGCACGTGCCGGTCGAGCGCGCGGTAGGTCTTGACGTAGGAGTCCTGCGGGCCGCAGACGTTCTGCACCTCGTCGAAGAAGATCCCGCCCAGGCCGTCCGCGCCGTAGAGCCGGTACCAGGTGGCCACGTCCTGCTGGACCTGCGCGGCCCAGGCGGCCGGGGTGGTCTCGTTGAGCCTGGTCGCGCGGCCGGTGGTGCCGAGGTAGCCGGTGGCGACGTAGCCGAGTACGCGTACCCCCGCTGCCTTGGCGGCGCTGATGGCCGCGGCGTAGTTAGGGTCGCGGGTCTTGCCGGGGCCGGAGAAGGGGTTCGCCACGGCGATGCCGACGCCCGGGACGTTGAGCTGCTGCCACAGGGCGGCGCCGTCACCGCCGGGGTAGAAGTAGGCGGGCACCGCGAGCTGCTGCGCCGCGCCGTGGTGGGTGCCGCCGGTCGCCTGCGCGGGCGTGCCCGCGGCCAGGGTGGCGAGCAGTGCGGTGAGAACGGCCGCCGCCCGGAGGTGCAGGCGTCCGCGGCCATGCCGGTGCAGCATGGTCGTGTCTCCGATCTGGGAGAGGTGAGTGGTTGCGTCCGGCTTTGCTCTGCTCACCCATACGCACGTGCGTATGGGTAAGCAGAGCAAAGCGGCTGGGACGGGGACGCCGTCAGCTCTTGTTGCCGCTGAAGGCGATGCCCTGGATGAAGTGGCGCTGCATCACGGTGAACACCACGATGACGGGCAGCGAGGCGAGCAGGGAGCCGGCCATCAGCACCGGGTAGTCGGTCTGGAACTGGCCCTGCAGCGAGGCCAGGCCCGCCGACAGGGTCATCTGCTCCGGGTCGGTGTTGACGATCAGGGGCCAGAACAGGTCGTTCCAGGACGCCAGCACGACCAGGATGCCCAGCGCGAGCAGGCCGGGCTTGGCCAGCGGCAGCATGACCGACCAGTAGATGCGCAGCGGCCCGGCCCCGTCGAGGCGGGCCGCCTCGTCGAGCTCGCGGGGCAGGCCGAGGAAGAACTGCCGCAGCAGGAACACGCCGAACGCGGAGAACAGGCCGGGCGCGATGATCGCGCCGAGCGAGTTCAGCCAGCCCAGGTCGGCCATGATCTCGTACTGCGGGATGACGAACAGCGCCGGCGGCACCATCAGCACCGACAGGAACAGCCCGAAGAGCAGGCCCCGGCCGGGAAAGCGCAGCCGCGCGAACGCGTACGCCGCCATGGAGCAGAACAGCAGCTGCCCGGCGGTGCGCGCGGCGGCGACCAGGGCGGTGTTGAGGAACTGGTCGCCGAAGGGCAGCAGCTCGAACACCTGGGCGTAGTTGGCCCAGCGCCAGTCCGGCGCGATGGTCGGCGGCACCCGCGTGGCGTTGGTCAGCGTCTTGAGCGAGGTGAGCAGCTGCCAGACGAACGGGATCACCATCACCGCCGACCCCAGGATCAGCGTGACGTGCGTGCCCGCCATCCGGCGCTTCGGGTCAGCCATAGTGCACCCACCGCTTCTGCAGCCGGAACTGGATCGCCGTGAAGACCACGATGAGCACGAGCAGCGCCATCACGATCGCCGCGGCGTAGCCCCGGTCGTTGGTGTAGAACGCCTTGTCGTAGAACAGCCCCACCACGGTCTGGATGCGGGGCATGGCCGGGTTGGAGCGGGCCGCCTGGCCGCTGCCGGCCATCACGTACACCAGGTCGAACAGCTGCAGCGAGCCGATCACCGACAGCACCGAGACGAAGAAGATCGACGGCGACAGCAGCGGCAGGGTCACCCGGCGGAACTGCGCCACCGGCCCGGCCCCGTCGATCTCGGCCGCCTCGTAGAACTCGCGCGGGATCGCCTGCAGGCCGGCCAGGAAGACCACGATGTTGTAGCCGAGCCCCGCCCAGATGCAGACGGCCACCAGCGCGTACAGCGCGGTGGCGGGGTCGGCGATCCAGTGCGGGCCGTCCACGCCGAGCACCGACAGCAGCTGGTTGACCAGGCCGAAGTCGCCGTTGTAGAGCCAGCGCCACACCATCGCCACGGCGACCGGCATGGTCACCACGGGCAGGAAGAACAGCGCCCGGTACACCGACACGCCGCGCAGCCGGGGCTGGTTGAGCAGTGCCGCGAAGACGATCGCCAGCGGGATGCCGAGCAGGCCGAGCAGCGCGAACAGCAGGGTGTTGGCCAGGGCCTGCCGCACCTCCTCGTCGGCGGCCAGGGCCCGGTAGTTGTCCAGCCCGATCCACTCGTGCCCGCCGAACGGGCCCCACTCCGTGAAGGAGAAGTACCCGGTCTGCAGCACGGGCCACAGGTAGAACACGGCCAGCCCCAGCCCGGTCGGCGCGATGAGCAGGTACGCCCATCCCGCCTCGGCGGTCCACCGGCGCCGCCGGCGGACACGGCCCGCGGGCGCCGGGGCGGGCACCGCGGCCGCAACCCGCGCC
>NZ_JBFAOU010000199.1:0-13620 GCF_040675365.1 Catellatospora sp. NPDC049609
CGCGACATCAGGTAGGCACGGCGCGTATTTGTAGGCAGAGCAAAGCCTGCCGCGCGACACCCAGGTAGGCACGGCGGCGGCACCTGCGCCGCAGCCGTGCCTGCGCCGTTCACCAGCGGTGGTGCACCTGCGGCCGGATCAGCTCGTCGTACACCTCGGACACGACGCCGAGCCGGTCGGGGGTGAGGGAGGGCAGGTCGGCGGCGGCGGCGTTGGCGCGGGCCTGCTCGGCGTTGCGGGCACCGGGGATGACCACGCTGACGCCGGGCTGGTCGATGATCCAGCGCAGGGCGAACTGGGCCATGGTCGCGCCGTCGGGCACCAGCGGGGCCAGGCGGCGCACCGCGGCCAGGCCGGTGGCGAAGTCCACGCCGGAGAAGGTCTCGCCGACGTCGAACGCCTCGCCGTGCCGGTTGTACGTGCGGTGGTCGTCCGGCGCGAACGTGGTGTGCTCGTCGTAGCGGCCCGACAGCAGGCCGCTGGCCAGCGGCACCCGGGCGATGATCGCCACGCCGGCGGCCGCGGCGGCGGGCAGCACCCGCTCCAGCGGCTTGAGCCGCAGCGCGTTGAGGATGATCTGGACGCTGGCCACGTGCGGGCGGGCGATGGCGGTCAGCGCCTCGTCGCAGGTCTCCACGCTGACGCCGTACGCGGCGATGCGCTTCTCCTCGACGAGCGTGTCGAGGGCGTCGAAGACCTCGTCGGCGGCGTAGACGGGGGTCGGCGGGCAGTGCAGCTGGACCAGGTCCAGCGTGTCCACGCCGAGGTTGGCCCGGGACCGGTCGGTCCAGGCCCGGAAGTTGTCCATCCGGTAGTTGCCGGGCTCCTGGGCGACCCGGCGGCCCATCTTGGTGGCGACGGTGAGCGGCGCGCCCGCGCCACCACCCCGCAGGAACCGCCCGATCAGCTGCTCGCTGCGGCCGTCGCCGTACACGTCGGCGGTGTCGATGAAGGTCACGCCCGCGGCTACCGCCGCGTCGAGCACCGCCAGGGCGTCGTCCTCGCTGACGCTGCCCCAGTCCGCGCCGAGCTGCCATGCGCCGAGCCCGATCACGCCCACGTTCCGGCCGGTGCGGCCGAGGATTCGTTGCTGCACCGGGCCAGCCTACGGGAGAGCGCTTACAGCGGGCGGTGCATGACCACGCAGTCGCGTCCGGCCTGCCGGTCCGGCCGCCGGTCGATCTCGGCGTACCCGAGTGCGGTCCAGAAGGCGAGCCCGGCCGGGTTGTTCTCCAGCACCGCCAGGCGCACGGCCGGGCTGCCGTGCCGCCGCAGTCGCTCGTGGACCTCCTCGGCCACCGCCCGGCCCAGCCCCCGGCCCTGCCGCCGGGCGTCGACCAGGAGCAGCCCGATCCAGGGCAGCCCGTCGGCCGGATGCGACCGCAGCACCACGGCCACCCCGGCGAGCGGGGCGCCGTCCCCGGCTTCGGGGTCACGGGCCAGCAGCACCTCGACCCCCGGCTCGGCCAGCTCGGCGTCGAGGGCCGCGGCGACCTGCCCCGGGCTCACCTCCTCGGGCCGGGCCCCGAAGTCGCCGCTGAGCCGGTGGTAGTCGGCGTTGCCGGCGTAGAGCGCGGCAAGCTGGGCCAGCACGGGCGAGCCGGGGAAGAGGTCGCCGGTCCGCAGCGGGTTCAACACGGCACGAGGGTACGCCGGGATCACTCCTGTTCGCGGGAAGTGCGGCGATTCGCCTGATTGTTCGCCTTCTCGATGGCCCGCACCAGCTCCGCCTTGGTCATGTGCCAGCGGCCGGCGATGTTCAGCCGCTTGGCCGCGCCGAGCAGCTGGTCCTTGGTCTCCGCGGACTGGTATCGCAGCTTGCTGCGCATCTCGCGCTGGATCGGCATGGCGCCTCCCGCTCAATCGACCGTACGCTCGCCGGCGCCCTCGCCGGGCGACTCCACCCAGACCGTGCCGTCGCGGGGCCGCCCCGGACCCCCGACCTCGGCGTCGAACTCGTACCGGCGGTTCAGGTCGGCGGTGTCGTCGTACGAGTACCGCAGCTCATCGACCACGTCAACCACACCCGGCACGCCGCGCACCAGGCGCTCGGCGATCTGCGCGGTGCTGCGCCGGTCCGTCGCGCCGGTCAGCGTCACCACGCCGTCGGTCACCTCGGCGACCATCTCCGGCGGCCCGGTGAACAGCATGCCCTGCACGATGTCGTGCATGACGTCGTGCCGGATCGCCTCGTCGGAGCGGCGGTAGGTGCGCAGCAGGTCGCGGCGGGACACGATGCCCACCAGGTTGCCGTCGTCGTCCACCACCGGCAGCCGCTTGAGCCGCTCGTCCTCCATGAGCTTGGCGGCCTGCACCACGCTCGCCCGCGGGGACACGGTGATCACCGGGCTGGTCATCAGGTCCTCGGCGGTGTCGCCCTCGGCCTTGGCCCGCTGCGCCGCGCGCCGCTTGCGCTCGAACAGCCGCCGCTGCGGCTCCTCGCCGCCCAGGGCCAGCTTGTGCAGCAGGTCGGCCTCGGAGACGATGCCCACCACGGTGCCGCCCGGGTCGAGCACCGGCACCGAGCTCACCCCGTGCTCGGCGAGCCGGTCGATGATCTCCTTGTACGGCGTCGCGACGCCCACGCTGACGACGGGCGCCGACATCACGTCGTGCACGGTCCGCACCGCCATCGGCGTACCCCCAACATCGCCCAGAGCGCCGCCAGGACGGACCCTCACCCGCCAGACTGGAGAGGTGGAACCACCGCGGGTGGGTACGGGCCCACTGCGATCCTACCGAGCCCACCGGGGCGGAACGGGACGGACGAGAACACCGGAGGTGCCCGATGACGAGGAGCGACGTCGCCGACCGCAGAGGCATACCGGCCGCCGCGCTCAGCAACCACGACCTGAACCGGGAGCTGGCCTCGCTGCACCGGACCCGGCACGACACGTTCGTGCACGGTTCGGGGCACGCGCTGGCCAACCATGATCAGCGCAGTCGCGAGCTGGAGCTGGAGTTCCTGCGCCGGTTCCCGGCACGCGAGCCGGACCCGCGGCGGCTGCGCCCCGTTCGCCAGCCGCGCGCGGATCGTCCGAACCGGACGGTGCGTCCTCAGTGACCGGTGAAGAGCACCTTCACCCGGTCCCGGCCCTGCTGGACTCCCGTTTCGGCGATCAGACGGCCGGCGATGTCGTCGGCGGCGTCACGGGAGTCGGCGGTGTGCTCTGCGGAACGCTGCTCCGGCCAGCGCAGTTCGTCCCGGCCACCACCATTCGGGTCAAGCGGACGAACGGTGCTGACCACGACAATCCACTTGCCCGCGGCCGCCTTTCGCCTCCTCCACCAGAACATCTCTGCCTCCGTTTCCCGCGTACGCCAGCGCCCACCCTAACGTGACGGCGTTACCGGGACAGCCCTCGGTCGCGCGGTACGTTGGAGGATCGGCCGAGCGCACTGGGGAGGGCAAGGTGACGGGCCTGTTCGCGTCGATCGGCGTCGACCTCGCGCGCGAAGGTCTGTCCCGGTTCACCACCGCCGTCGTCTCCGCCGGGACCGCCGTGCCGTTCAGCCGCCGCCATTGCGACCACGTCTGGACCGACCCGTCCGGTGCCCGGGTGGTGGCCCGCTCCCGCTGGGGCCGCGTCCACCACGTGCTGCCCTCACTGGCCGGCGGCGCGGTCGCGGTGGCGTGCGGGGACATCCGGCTCATCGACGACCGCACCGCGGTCATGGACCTGCTCGACGACACCGACGGCGGCCTGATCTGCCCGGTCGCGCTGCTGCTGGAGGACCACACGGCGCTGCACGTCGCGGGCGGCGCGATGGCCCGCGGCCAGGTCGTGCTCTCCGCGCTCGCGGAGTCCCTGGCCCCCGCGCGCGGCGATCCGGCCGGCGGCCCCGACGCCCCGGCCGACCCCGGGCTCGTCAGCGACGACCTGGTCCGCCCGACCCAGGCCGCCGCCGGCTGGACGCCCAGCGCGCGGGCCGGCCTCACCGGCACGGTGCGCGCGGCGCAGCTGCGCACCAACACCCTGACCGGGCAGGAGTTCCACTGGCTGCGGCTGCGGATCCGCCCCGGCCTCGAGATCGACGTCGCGGCCCCCGCGACCGCGCTGCCCGCCGTCCCCGGCCCCGGCACCCGCCTGCACGTCCGCGCCGTCCTCACCGGCCGCCTCGACCTGCAGCCCGGCACCCTCCCCCGCCCCCGCAAGGAAGGGCACCTTCTTAACCTTCTACGTAGAGGAAGGGCACCTTCTTGACCCTGGCCGTGCGAGCCGCGGACACAGCGGACGCGGCCCCGGCCCGGGCGGGTGCGGACACAGTCCGGGACCTGCCTCACCATGCAGAGACAGGTCCCGCCTGACGCCTGGAGGTCGTGCCCAGCGTGGTTGCGCCGCGTACGGGGACCTCGTGGGGCCCCTCCGCGGCGCGGCTGAGATCTGGCGTCATCATCACATCCGGGCGGCACCACCGCGTCCCCCGACCGACCATCCGCCGCCGGGCGTCAGGCGGGCTCAGCGCCGCCCGGTGGACAGGCGCAGCGTCGGGCCCGAGGTCGGCACGAACCCCAGCGACAGGTAGAGCCGCTCGCCGTCGGCCGAGGCCCGCAGATCGACCTTGCCCACCCCGCGCCGCGCGAACCAGTCCAGCAGCGCGGTCACGCAGGCCCGCGAGAATCCCCGCCGCCGGTACGCCTCGTCGGTCACCACGTTGAACACGTACCCGGTCAGCCCCGACGGGTTCTCCGGCCCGCCCAGCCGCAGGTCGATCGTGCCCACGGCGCACGCGGCCAGCCCCGCCCCGCCCGGCGCGTCCACCACGTACGCCGCCATCATCGCGTCCGGCCCGCCCAGCCGCGCCCGCAGCGTCGCCATCGCCTCGTCCTGCCACGGCCCCGGTGCCGGCGGCCTGCCCTCCATCGACCCGAGCAGCACCGCCCGCAACCTGACCAGCTCCGCCGCGTCCGCCGCCACCGCGCCCCGTACCTCGATCACGTCCCGCAGGCTAACCGGTCCCCGTCCACGGGCCGGGGCGGGTGGCGGGCCGGGCGGGCCGGGTATCGTCGCCGGGTGGGCGAACCCCGGCCTCGATGGACCCTGGCACCGCGTGAGCTCGACGAACCGCACCCGTCGCGGCTGCGCGAGGACCACCCCGACCGTGCCGAGATCCTCGCCCGGCACACCGAGGCGCTGCGCGACGGCACGCCCGGCTACCTCGACCCGGCCACCGGCCTGTTCGTGCTCAGCGCCGGCTTCCTCGCCCGGCGCGGCTTCTGCTGCACCCGCGGCTGCCGCCACTGCCCGTACGTCACCTGACCCGTCGTCCGCCGCCCATGATCGTCCGACTTGCCAGGCAAGTGGGCGTAACGGTCCGCAAGATACGCCCGTCTGCCAGGCAACTTGGACGATCATGGGCGGCGGGGCGCGGCGCCGGGCACGGACGCGGTCCCCGGCGGGCTTGACGCGGCAGCGCACGCGGGCACCGTGGCGGTGACACCAGCCGCGGGACGGTGCGGTCGGTGCCGTCCTCGGGACCGTGGCGGTGACATCGGCCGCGGGGCATCATCGGGGGCATGACGGTCATCGAGGTCGTGCTCGGGGATATCACCGCCGAGGATGTGGACGCCATCGTGACGGCGGCCAACGAGTCCCTGCTGGGTGGCGGCGGGGTCGACGGCGCGATCCACCGCGCGGCCGGGCCCGGCCTGGCCCGCGCCGGCGGCGCGATCGCCCCCTGTGAGCCCGGCGACGCCAAGGCCACCCCGGCGTTCGACCTGAACCCACCCGTGCGCCACGTCATCCACACCGTCGGACCGATCTGGGAGGGCGGCTCGTACGGTGAGGACGAGACGCTCGCCTCCTGCTACCGCCGCAGCCTCGAGGTTGCCGATGAGCTGGGCGTCGACAGCATCGCGTTCCCGGCGATCGCGACCGGCGTGTACGGCTTCCCGGCCGGCCGCGCGGCCCGCATCGCCGTGGCCACCCTGCGCGCCACCCCGACGCGTGTCCAGCGCATCCGCCTGGTCGCCTTCGACGCCCCCACCCACGACCTCCTCGCCGACGCCCTCAAGCCCTGATCCGCACCGCAGCCCGCCACGTGCCAGGCGAGCCATGGTGCGCCACCATGAACCGCTGTGCCCCGCCGCGAACCGCCGTGCTTCGAAGACGTTGGCCTATCCGGATGACAAAACGATGATCGAACTCATCCAGATAGGCCAACGTCCATGGCAAAACGGGTGCGCAGCTTCGGGCGGCACGCGTGTCAAGTGCCTGGGGCCGGTCGCGTCGGCGGGCGGGCCTAGGCTCGGCGGCATGGCGAGGGTGAGCCGGCCGGTCGCGGTGGAGCTGCTGCCCCACCTGCGCCGAGCACGCGACCACATCGACCGCCACTACGCCGAGCCGCTCGACCTGGACCGGCTGTCCCGGGTGGCGGGGGTGTCCAAGTTCCACTTCGTGCGCAGCTTCGAGGCGGCGTACGGGGAGACCCCGATCCGCTACCTCACCCGGCGGCGCATCGAGCGCGCGCAGGACCTGCTGCGGCTGGCGAACCTGACGGTGACCGAGGTGTGCATGGTGGTCGGGTTCGCCAGCCTCGGGTCGTTCTCGTCGCGGTTCGCCGCGCTGACCGGCGAGACGCCGACGGCGTACCGGGACCGCTGGGCCGCGCGCGGCGGGCCGCACGTGCCCGGGTGCTTCCTGTTCATGCGCGGCGTGCTGGACCTCAGCGGCACCACCGGCGGCACGCCCGCCGCGGCCGGGACCGCAATCTCGGAGAAGCCGCAGCTCAGCGCACCGCCCTAGGCTCGTACCTATGATCACAAACATTTCGCTGGTCACGGTGTACTGCCTGGACCAGGACAAGGCGCGCGACTTCTACGTGGACGTGCTCGGCTTCAAGGCCGTCACCGACATCTCCATGGGCGAGGGCTTCCGCTGGGTCACCATCTCCCACCCGACCCAGCCCGAGATCCAGGTGACGCTGATGACGCCGGGGCCGCCGCTGGACCCGGAGGCCGCCGATTTCGTACGCCGCCAGCTGGAGAAGGGCGCGATGGGCGGCCTCGGCCTGAGCGTGGACGACTGCCGTAGAACGTTCGAGGAGCTCAGCGCCAAGGGCGTGGTGTTCCTGCAGGAGCCGGCCGACCGCCCGTACGGCGTGGAGGCGGTCATGCGAGACAACTCCGGCAACTGGCTGGTGCTGGTCGAGTCGAAGGAGTGGACTCCGAACGACTTCGAGTACCCGGCGACCGGCGAGGGAACAGCGTAAAGAAAATTTGACACGCCGCCGTACCGTGAGCGGCATGTCAAACATTTTTTACAGCGGAGCGGCGCGATGACCGCCCCGCGCACCATGCGGGCGGTCGTGCAGGACCGCTACGGCGGCACCGAGGTGCTGCGGCTCGACGACATCCCGGTCCCCGTCCCGGGCGACGGCGAGGTGCTGGTCGCGATGCGGGCGGCGGGCGTCGACGCGGGCGTGCACCACCTGGTGACCGGGCGGCCGTACGCCATGCGCCTGATGGGTTTCGGCCTGCGCGCGCCGAAGGTGCGCGTCCGCGGCGGCGAGGGCGCCGGGGTCGTGACCGCGGTCGGCCGAGGCGTGACGCGCTTCGCCGCCGGCGACCGGGTGCACGGCGCGTTCGACGGCGCGTTCGCCGAGTACGCCCGCACGAACGCCGACCAGCTCGCCCACACCCCCGAGCGGCTGACGTTCGAGCAGGCCGCGGCGCTGCCGATCTCCGGCGTCACGGCGCTGCAGGCCCTCGCGGGCGTACGCGCCGGGCAGCGGGTGCTCGTCGTCGGCGCGGGCGGCGGGGTGGGCACCTACGCGGTGCAGCTCGCCAAGGCGCTCGGCGGGCAGGTGACCGGCGTGTGCAGCACCGGCAAGACCGAACTGGTCCGCGGGCTCGGCGCGGACGCGGTGCTCGACTACACGCGGGAGCCGCTGACCGGGCGATACGACCTGATCCTCGACCTCGCGGGCAACCGGCCGCTGGCGCAGCTGCGCGCGCTGCTGGATCCGGACGGGGCACTGGTCATCGTCGGCGGGGAGACCGACGGCCTCCTGCTCGGCGGAGCGACCCGTCTGCTCCGGGCGGCGCTGCTGAACCCGTTCACCCGGCAGCGGCTGACCGGCCTGCTGTCCACGATGAAACGCGACGACCTGCACCGCCTCACCGAGCTGGCCGCGACGGGCCAGGTCACCCCGGCCGTCGGCCGCACCTACCCGCTGTCCCGCGCCGCCGACGCCATCGCCTACCAGGCCGAACACCACGCCCACGGCAAAATCGTCCTCACCATCCCCTGACCCCGCCCGGCCCCGCCCGGCCCGACGGGCGGCAGCGAAGATCGCTGTTTCGTGTCGGAACGTTCAGCCAGACCGCGGTTTCTGACACGAAACAGCGATCTTCACGGGGGACCTGGTGGGGATCCGCGGGGTCAGGCACTGAAGCGGTGCAGGGTCCAGCGGGTCCACAGGGAGATGGTGGGGTGTTCGTCGCAGGTCCACTCGGTGACCGAGGCAGGAGCGACCACCGTGTCGAACGCGCGCAGCAGCGGCTGCGCCCCGAGCGTGTGGAACGACGCGTTCACCGTCTCGCTGTGGCCGACCAGCACCACCGTCTCGCCCGCGTGCCGGTGCGCGATGTCCATGATCGAGCGGCCGGTGCGCACCACCAGCTCCGCCCAGGTCTCGTTCTCGGCCTGGAACGGCCGGTGCACGCCGCCACCCGGCAGCGGCGCGTTCTTCAGCACCTCGACCGGCTGCCCGTCGGCATACGACGGATAGTGCCAGGTGCACAGCCCGCAGTCGGTGACCGGGGCGACGCCCAGCGCCGCGGCGACCGGGGCCGCCGTCTCCACCGCCCGCCGCAGCTCCGACGAGTACACGTGCACCGGCCCGGCGCCGGCCAGCTCGCCCGCGAGCCGCGTGGCCAGGACCGCGGCCTGCTCGTGCCCGGTCGTGGTGAGCCCGCGGCACCCGGCCCGCCCGCCGATGAGCCGCTCGACGGTGTGCACCGACTCACCGTGGCGCACGAAGATCAGCCGCGTCCGCATCGGACGATGCTAAGCCGCCCGCGCCCGCCTCGACGCGAGGTTTTCCACCCACCGTGGCGAGCCGGCAGCGGGGTCGGCTGAGCAGGTCTGCGAGCCGGCAGCGGGGTCAGGTGAGCAGGTCGGCGAGCGGGGCAGCGGGGTCGGCGAGGCGGGCGGGGTCGGCCGGGGTGCCCTGAAAGCCGGCCTTGACCAGGGCCTGGAGATCGTCCTGGACGTCCCAGACGTTGACGTTCATCGCGGCCACGACGCGGTCGTCGTCGGTGAGCCAGAACGCGATGAACTCCGGCGCCTTGCCGTCCACGATCGCGGTGTCGCCGCGGAACACGACCCGCGCGTAGTCGCCCGGACCGGCCCACCCGCAGTACTCCATACCCAGGTCGTACTGGTCGGTGAAGAAGTACGGCACCTGGTCGTAGCTGATCTCCTGCCCGAGCATCGCCTTCCCGGCGGCCTTGCCCCCGGCCCGCGCGTTGGCCCAGTGCTCGGTGCGCAGGTGCCGCCGCAGCAGCGGGTGCCACGCCGAGGCCACGTCCCCGCAGGCGTAGACGTCCGGGTCCGAGGTGCGCAGCCCGGCGTCGACGACGACGCCGTCGTCCACGGCGAGCCCGGCCTGCTCGGCCAGCGAGGTGTCCGGCCGGATGCCGACCCCGGCGACGACAAGGTCCGCCGCCAGCTCGGTGCCGTCCTCCAGCACCGCGCTGCGCACCGCCCCGTCGAGGTCGCCGAACGAGCGGACCCCGCTCTCGAACCGGAACTCGACCCCGTTCGCCTCGTGCAGCCTCCGGAACACCTCGGCCAGCTCGTCGCCCAGCACCCGGCGCAACGGCGCGCGGTCGTGCGCGACGACGGTCACCGGGCAGCCGTAGCCGCGCGCCGCGGCCGCGACCTCCAGCCCGATCCAGCCCGAGCCGACGACCAGCACCTGCGGCGAAGGCTGGGCGGTCAGCGCCGCCCGCAGCGCCTCCGAATCCGGGTAGGTGCGCAGCTGGTGGATGCCGGCCGCGTCGGCGCCGGGCACGTCGAGGGTGCGCACCCGCGAGCCGGTGGCCAGCAGGAGCTTGTGGTACGCGAACTGCTCGTCGCCGTCGAGGGTGACCGTGTGCGCCTGCGGGTGCACGGCCACCACGCGCCGCCCGAGCATCAGCTCGATGTCCTGCTCGGCGTACCACTCGCGAGGGTGCACGTAGGCCTTCTCGCGCGCGTCCTTGCCCTGCAGGAAGCCCTTGGACAGCGGCGGGCGCTCGTAGGGCACCTCGTCCTCCTGCCCGATCAGCAGCACCCGGCCGGTGAAGCCCTCGGCCCGCAGCGTCTCGGCGGCCCTGGCCCCGGCCAGCGACGCGCCGACGATGACGAATACCCGCTCGTCCGCACTCATGACCCCCAGCCTCGCGCATGGACGGGCGGCGGTCCATCGAAACGCGGCAGTCGTCCGGGGATTGCGCCCGGTAGCCTCCCGGCGCACGGGAACACGAGCGCCGCGTGCAGGGAAGTACAGGCATGACCGTGACGACACAGCACGATCCCCCGGCGGCGACGGCGGAGCCGCCCGACCCCGCCGACCTGGGCGCGATGTTCGACGCGTACGCCCGCGACCTGCTGCGCTACGCGACCCGCCGGGTCGGCGCGCAGCTGGCCGAGGACGTGGTGGCGCAGACCTTCCTGGTCGCGTACGAGCGCCGCCACCGCTTCGACGCCGCCCGCGGCGCGATGCTGCCCTGGCTGTACGGCATCTGCAGCAACCTGCTGCGCCGCGAGCACCGGGCCGAGGTCCGGGCGCTGCGCGCGACCGCCGCCGCGGCGCTGGCCGGCACCACTGACGAGGACGCGCCGGACGCCCGCTCGGCGGAGCGGGTCGACGCGCAGCGGACCGTGGCCCGCGTCGCCGCCGCGTTGGCGAGACTGCCTCGCCGCCAGCGCGAGGTGCTGCTGCTGTACGCCGTCGCGGAGCTGGAGTACGCCGAGATCGCCGACGCGCTCGGCATCCCGCTCGGCTCCGTCCAGTCCGCCCTGCACCGCGCCCGTACGAAGATCAGATCCGCGCTCTCCGGAGGTTCCCGATGACCCGCACCGACCCCGACCTGCGAGCGGTCGCCGACCTGCCCGCCGCCGAGCCGTCCGACGAGGCCGTCTCGCGCACCTGGCACCTGCTCAACAAGCGGCACACCGCCGCGCGCGGCCGGTCCCCCCGCCGCCTGGCCCGGCTGCTCGTCCCGGCCACCGCCGCGCTGACGGTCGCCGCGGTCGCGGCCGGAGTGTTCGCGCTCAACCGCGCCGGCGGCGGCAACGGCGACTTCGCCACCCCGAACATCGCCGAGATCACGGCGTCGCACCAGCCGCTGCCCACCGCGCCCGGCACGAACCCGGCCCTGTCGAAGACCACCCCGGAGGCGCTCGCGGCGCTGGCGGCGCTGGCCGCCACCGCCGAGGGGGCGGGCACGGTCACCCTCATCCCCGGGCAGCTGATCCACGTGCGCGCCGACGGCTGGGCGGCCGGCCAGCACGGCGACGACCCCACGGCGCAGGTCGGCTACCAGGGCCGGGAGCTGTGGCTGGACCCGCAGGGCATGATCCCGGTGAAGCTGCTCGACGGCGAGCGCGACCTGTTCGACGGGCCCAAGGGCAGGCCCGACGACACGTTCGAGCGGGACGACCTCCGGGAGAACGGTCCGAGCCTGCGCCGCCCGACGCCGGAGTGGCTGGCGCAGCTGCCCGCCGGCGACCCGGCGGCGCTGCTGGCCCGGCTGCGCGCCGACGTCGCCGGCAACGAGAAGTGGACCGCGGACCACCTGGTGTGGGACGCGATGGGCGAGCTCTACCTGCACGCCGACCTGCTGCTCAGCCCCGCGCTGCGGGCCGGGCTGCTGCGCGCCGTCCAGGGCATGGACGGCCTGACCGCGGGTGAGGTCGTCATCGACGGCGTGCGGCTGGTGTCGATCCGGCAGACCGAGGGCCGGTCCGCCACCGAGATCCTGTTCGACCCGGTGACCGGCTGGGCGGTCGGGCGGCGGGACCTGTTCCGCGACAGCGAGGTCACGCTGCTCCCGCCGGACCCCGGCCCGCGCTTCGACCCGCTGGTCGGCTACCACGTCACCTGGACCCAGAACCTGGTGAACAGCGTCGACGAGCGCTGACCCGCCACCACCGGAGGGCCCGGCGCCGCACGGGGGTGACGGCGCCGGGCGGTCCGGTCAGGAGGTGGCGAGCTGGGCCTGCTGCACGATCAGCACCCAGCTGATGTCCACCCAGGCCACCGTGTTGAGGCAGCCCGAGCCGAAGCCGTCGCAGGCGACCGGGTTGAGGCCGCCGATGATGGTCCCGGCCGCGAAGGTCTTGCTGAAGTCGCCGGTGAGGGCGAACACCGGGCCGCCGCTGTCGCCCGACCCGGCCGCGGCGCGGCCGTTGATCTGCGTGCCGAGCGACACGCTCTGCACGTGCAGGAAGCTCGGCGTCAGCATGACCAGCTGGTTGATGCGGTCGGTGCGGACGTTGCAGTGCACCCCGGTGAACGCGCCGGTGGTGCAGACGAACAGGCCGGGGAAGTTGCCGACCGCGCCGATGACCGGCTTGGAGAACTCGCCCACGCCGACGCCGCCGTCGTAGATCCGGGCGCCGGAGTTGGTCTGGATCGCCAGCGAGTCGCTCAGCCGCCGGGCCGGGGCCGGCTCGGCCCGGCCGACGACCTGCCCGGTGGGGTCGGTGAAGTCCATCCCGCCGCCGAACATGCAGTGCTCGGCGGTGAGGATGCCGCGCCAGCTCTCCCACCACAGGGTCATCCGCTTGATCGCGAAGCCGGTGCTGCAGCTGCCCGCGCCGGGGAAGGCGCCGCGGATCTGCGCCCCGCCCCACCACGGCGGCGAGTCGTTGGCCCGGCTCAGCTGCTGGATCCCGCCCTCCTCGGCGCGCACGATCGTGGTCGCGACGGCGAACTCGTACTTCATGGCCGCCTTCGGGTCGGTGGTGGCCACCTCCAGGCCGCTGCCGTCCGGCAGCGGGCCCACCCGGACCAGGCCCGGGTACGCCTCGGGCCGCTCGGGCACGACCGCCGCCGCCTCGACCAGCTCCCGCTGGGTGTACGCCGACTCGCCCAGCGCGACGCGGATGCCCAGCTCGGACTCCTGCCGCGCGATCTCCTCGCGGATCTCGGCGGGCACCTCCCCCTTCCACCACACTTCGAGCGTCCGGTCCTCGACCCGCAGCCGCAGGCCGCCCAGGCCGGGGAACTTCGGCTCCAGGTCGGTGAGCCGCTGCGCCGCGTCGACCAGCGGCAGCTGCGCCGCCATGATCTCGGCCGACGCGTTCGACCCGGCCCTGGGGTCGTCGCTCCAGCCCGGCTTGTCCTCCTCGTACGCGGCCACGGCGGGGGTGGTCGCGACCAGCCCCACCACCGCCACCAGCGCGAGCGCCCCCACGGCCGCCCGGCGCGTCAGTTGCCTGCCTGATCGCATCGTCTTCCTCCCTCGTGGCGCGCCGGCGAGCCACCGGCGCCCCCTCATGCTGCGAGGATCCGGGTCCGAAAACGTCCGGCCGGGAACTCATGATTGTTGACCATCAATCAGGCGGGGGTCAGCACCCAGGAGAAGTGGCGAGGACAGTTCGGGACCCACACGATCCATCGTGT
>NZ_JBFAOU010000200.1:0-13595 GCF_040675365.1 Catellatospora sp. NPDC049609
GCCTGAAACCGGGGCGGTCGGTCAGGTCGGCTACCGCAGCGACCCGGCGTTGTCCGCCGGGGTGCGGGGTCAGTGTGACGGAACGGGCGCCGCGGCGGGCGGGGCGGCTCGGCGCGGGTGCCGGTCGGCGGCGCCGGCAGCACGTACGGCACGCCGAAGCGCAAGATCCAGCCCAAGTGGGGCCGGATCGGGCTGGTCGCGGTCATCGCGCTGGCCCTGTGCGCGGGCCTCGGCCTGGGCGGCGGCTGGATCTACGCCAAGATCGTCGAGGGCAACCTCAACCGCAACGACCCGTTCTCGGCGCTGACCGGCGGCCGGCCGCCCAAGACGGTCTCCGGCGCGATGAACATCCTGCTGGTCGGCAGCGACTCGCGGGACCCGGACGCGCCCACCGACCAGGGCGGCGAGTGGCGCACCGACACCATGATCATCATGCACATCCCGTCCACGCAGGACCGGGCGTACCTGATCTCGCTGCCGCGCGACCTGCACGTGTACATCCCGAAGGAGGCGTCGGCGACCGACTGCGGCACCCGCAAGGCGAAGCTGAACGCCGCGTACGCCTTCGGCGGCCTCCCGCTGCTGGTGAAGACGATCGAGTGCTACTCGTCGGTGCGGATGGACCACGTCGCGCTCATCGACTTCGGCGGCTTCAAGGAGGTGGTCGACGCCCTCGGCGGCGTCGACATGAAGATCGAGAAGACGATCACCTCGATCCACAAGCCGAAGCGCACCTTCACCAAGGGCACCATGCACCTCAGCGGGGAGGAGGCGCTGGACTACGCCCGCCAGCGCAAGCAGTTCCCGGACGGCGACTTCGCCCGCATGCGTCACCAGCAGCAGCTACTCAAGGCGATGCTGGACAAGGCCGCCAGCGGCGGCACCCTGACCAACCCCGGCAAGCTGCACGGCTTCCTGGAGGCGATCACCGGCGCGGTCACCGTCGACCAGGACTTCAGCCTGGTCGACATGGCGCTCCAGTTCAAGGGCATCCGCAGCGAGAACCTGACCTTCCTGACCAACCCGCACCTGGGCAGCCAGATGGTCAACGGGGAGAGCGTCGTGGTCTCCGACCGGGAGAAGGCCGTCGCCCTCTACGAGGCGGTCAACAAGGACGCCATGAAGCAGTGGTACGAGGTCAACGTCAGCCCTCCGCCATCACCCAAAGCGAATAATTAGCGGCGAAGATATCTCTCAAATCGGGTCAATTGCATCCGATCTGGTCTATGCAGCCTCGCGGGTACGTAGACCGAGCCATTACAGTGGCTCGGTCTACGACTGACTCAGACCCCCGGGGGTAAGCGTGGCGAACAAGTCGCGGCGAGGCGGTGCCAAGAACACCGTGCCCAGCCAGCGGAGCCGTCGGCCTGCCGCCGACCCCTACGGTGACGAGTACGACGCCTACGACGAGCCCGCCCCCCGCAAGGCCGGCCACTCCCTGAAGAAGGGCAACGGCAAGAGCAAGGGCAAGGGCAGGAAGAAGTCGGCGGGCAAGCGGGAGAAGTCCCCGCTCTGGGCGAAGCTGACCCTGACCTTCGGCGCGCTGCTGATGATGGTCGCCGGCGGCGCGATCGTCGGCATCCAGTCCGTCGTCGGCAACGTCGAGGACCAGGTGCAGGTGGTCAACGTCCTGGACGACGGCGAGGCGAACAGCGGCCCGAAGGGCAACGACCTCACCGGCCCGATCAACATGCTGCTGCTGGGCATCGACGTGCGCGCGACGCAGGAGAAGAACAACGCCCGCGCCGACACGGTCATCCTGCTGCACATCCCGGCCACGCACGACCAGGCGTACCTGATGTCGATCCCGCGCGACACGATGGTCGACATCCCGCGCAACACCAAGAGCAAGTACAACGGCGGCAAGGACCGGATCAACGCGGCCTTCTTCCACGGCGCGCAGAACGGCGGCGGCTGGGGCGGCGGCCTGAGCCTCACCGCGAAGACCGTCACCAACCTGACCGGCATCAACTTCAACGGCGCCGCGGTGATCGACTTCGGCGGCTTCAAGAAGGTCATCGACGCGCTGGGCACGATCAACATCTGCGTCGAGGCGGAGACCGAGTCGCTGCACCACTACTACGTCGACGGCAAGGTCACGTACGTCAACGAGGACGAGGCCGCGCGCCGCGGGCTCAAGGCGTACAAGCACAAGAAGGGCTGCCGCGAGATGCCGGGCTGGGAGGCCCTGGACTACTCGCGCATCCGCAAGTCGCTCGACGACGGCGACTACGGCCGCCAGCGCCACCAGCAGCAGCTGATCAAGGCGATGGCCAAGAAGGCCGGCTCCAGCGGCGTGCTCACCGACGTCGGCAAGATCAATGATGTGCTGAAGGCCGTCGGCGAGTCCATGATCCTCGACACCCACGGCACCCCGCTCATCGACTTCCTGTTCACGCTCAAGGACCTGGCCAGTGCCGACCTGGTCCTGCTGAAGACGAACGCCGGCTGGTTCAACAGCACCGGGTCCGGCGGCGAGCAGCTCAGCGAGGGCACGATGGACATGTTCCGGGCCACCAAGAACGACCAGCTCGGCGCGTTCACACTGCTCAACCCGCAGTTCGTCAACAGGGAGAAGTAGCACCGCACCACCGCACCCGCGGCCTTACCGCGCTCGGACCTGGGGAGTCACGTGGCGAAGCGCTCGACGCTGGACAGAAGCGAGCAACAGGGCGCGGTGCCGCGCCAGCGGTCCCGGCGCGCGGACGGCACCGGGACGCGCAAGAAGAAGCGCAGGCGCGGGGCGCCCGTCTGGGCGACGCTCCTGCTGACCTTCGGCGCGCTGCTGATGATGGTGTCAGGCGGTGCGCTGATCGCGATGCGCTCGGTCATCGGCGACCTGGAGGGCAGCATCCAGGTCGCGGAGCCGGGCATCCTCGAGGAGGATCCCGCCGCGACCGCCGCCCCGGCGGGCGGAGCGGCGCTCGACGGCGCGTTCAACATCCTGCTGCTCGGCATCGACACGCGCACCAACCAGGATCCGAACAACGCCCGGTCCGACACGATCATGATCATGCACGTGTCCGCGGCGCACGACCAGGCATACCTGATGTCGCTGCCGCGGGACCTGCTGGTGGAGATCCCCGAGTTCAAGAAGTCGAAGTACTCGGGCAACAGGGAAGACCTGATCAACGCCGCCTTCTACCACGGCGCGCAGAACGGCGCCGGGCGCTCCGGCGGCCTGGAACTCGCCGCGAAGACGATCACCAAGCTGACGAAGATCCAGTTCAAGGCCGCCGCGGTCATCGACTTCGCCGGGTTCCGGACCATCATCGACGCGCTCGGCACGGTCAACATCTGCGTGGACGGCGACGCCGACTCCCTGCACCACTACTACGTCGACGGCAAGGTGACCTACGTCAACGAGGATGAGGCGAAGCGGCGCAACCTCAAGCCGTACAAGCACAAGAAGGGCTGCCGCGAGATGCCGGGCTGGGAGGCCCTGGACTACTCGCGCATCCGCTACTCCCTCACGGACGGCGACTACGGCCGCCAGCGCCACCAGCAGCAGCTGATCAAGGCGATGGCCAAGAAGGCCGGCTCGGCCGGGGTGCTCACCGACTTCGGCAAGGTCCAGCAGCTGATCGACGCCGTCGGCAAGTCGCTGCTGATCAGCAAGCCCAGCGGGATGAGCGTGACCGACTTCCTCTTCGCGCTGAAGGACGTGGCCTCGGCCGACCTGGTGCTGCTCAAGACCAACGCCGGCTCCTTCGAGAGCGTCTACAACGGCAGCGACTACCTGGGCGAGCGGCTGAACAAGACCTCCGAGGACATGTTCCGCGCCGCCCAACAAGACAAACTGGGCAACTTCGTGCTACTCAACCCACAAGTGGTCAACAAAGAGAAGTAGTTTCCGATTCGCGGGTTCCCGGGGTGGGTGCTCCATACCCTGAAAGTGAGGATCTCTCACTCCGGGAGGCGGCGTGGGCAGCACCGCATGGCGCCCCGGCAGAGGCGGAGCGCGCAGGGGGCGGACCAGGGCCGGCGGCCTCGGCTGGCCGTCGCCCACGGCAACCGCCCACCGCGACTCCCCGCCCCGCTCGGGACTCGGCTGGCCGGAGGCACAGCGCCTGATCCGAGCGGTCCGCCCGGGGGCGCCCGCGCCCCGGCGCGGCCGGCACTGGCACCGCATCGTCGCCGCCGTCATCGTCGGCCTGGTGCTGCTCGCCGGGGGAGCGCTGGTCGGCGGCCGCGCCCTGGTCGACCGGTACGAGTCCAGCGTCGGCCGCGACGTGCTGCTCGACCCGAGCGCGCGCGACCTGACCGACCACGTGGGCTGGCGGCGCCTGTCCGGCCCGCTCAACTACCTGCTCATCGGATCCGACCTGCGGGCCGCCAACCCGGACGCCGGGCAGCGCTCGGACAGCATCCTCGTCGTGCAGGTCGACCGGGACCTCCAGCACGCGTACGTGATCTCCATACCCCGCGACCTGCGGGTAGAACTCCCGCAGCCGGGGGCGCCGCTGGGCGGGACCCGGCAGCAGCGCATCAACGCGGCGTTCCAGCTCGGCGGGGGCGGCAGCGGCGGCGTGCAGCTGCTGTCGGCGACGCTGACCGGGCTGACCGGCATGCGGTTCGACGGCGCCGCCGTGGTCGACTTCGGCGGGTTCAAGCAGGTCATCGACTCGCTCGGCGGGGTCACCATGTGCGTCGACACCGAGATCCGGTCGATCCACACCAAGCGCCTGTTCCCCGTCGGCTGCCGGGTGATGAACGGGGCCGAGGCGCTGGACTACTCCCGGCAGCGCTACGGGCTGCCCGACGGGGACTACGACCGGCAGCGCCACCAGCAGCAGCTGCTGAAGGCGATCCTGACCAAGGCGCTGGAGAGCGGGGTCACCCGCAACCCGATCAAGCTGGACCAGTTCATCCGCGGCATCGGGCGGTCGCTGACCGTGGACACCGGCGAGGCGACGCTGACCGACCTGGTCGTCGCGCTGCGCAACATCCGGCCCGAGTCGCTCACCGGGGTCCGGGTGCCCTCGCGCCCGCAGAACATCGGCGGCGTGTCGTACGTCCTGCTCGAACCGGCGGCCGACAGCCTGTTCCAGGCGCTGCGCGACGCCGACCTGGCCTCCTGGGTGCGGGCGCATCCGGAGTGGGTCAACGCGATCTGACCTCTACACTTGCAGGCGTGTTCGCTGCGCAGATCCCCACCGCCACCGTCGCCGAGGTGCCCGCCGGCGCCTACCTGCTCGACGTCCGCGAGGACGACGAGTGGGCCGCGGGCCACGCCCCCGACGCCGTCCACCTGCCCATGATGCAGATCCCGGTCCGCATGGCCGAGGTCCCGCAGGACCGCGAGGTGTACGTGGTGTGCCGGGTGGGCGGCCGCTCCGGCCAGGTCGTGGCCTACCTGCGCCAGCAGGGCTGGGACAACGTCACCAATGTCGACGGCGGCATGACGGGCTGGGCCGCGGCCGGCCGTCCGGTCGTCGCCGACGAGGGCCGGCAGCCGCAGATCATCTAGTCATGGTCCGCACCCCCGAGCCGTCGCCGCTGGTCTTCGCCCATCGCGGCTCCTCCGCCGCGCTCCCCGAGCACACGCTGGAGGCGTACGCCCGCGCGCTGCGGGAGGGCGCCGACGGGATCGAGTGCGACGTCCGGCTCACCCGCGACGGTCACCTGGTCTGCATGCACGACCGGCGCGTCGACCGGGTCAGCGACGCGCGCGGGCCGGTCGCGGCGTACACCCTGGCGCAGCTGCGGGCCTTCGACTTCGGGTCCTGGCATCCGGGCGGCGCGCCGGCCGGCGTGCTGACGCTGGACGAGCTGCTCGACACCGCGCGCCAGGCGGGCCGCCCGGTGCGCATGCTGATCGAGACCAAGCACCCCAACCGGTACGGCAAGGCGGTGGAGTACCGGCTGCGCGCGCTGCTCAACCGGCACGGCCTGAGCTCGGCCCAGCCGTCGTCGGCGGTGCGGGTGACGGTGATGTCGTTCTCGCCGCTGGCCGTGCGCCGCTCCCGCGAGCTGCTGCCCGCGCTGCCCACGGTGCAGCTGATGGACCTGCTGCCGCCAGGCCTGCGGGTGCGGCGGCTGCCGTTCGGCACCCGGATCGCCGGACCGGGCCTGGAGCTGGTGCGCCGCCGGCCCGATCTGGTGCGCCGCCTCAAGGCCGGCGGCCAGCAGGTGTACGTCTGGACGGTGAACTCCACCGACGACGTCGACCTGGTGGTGAAGCTCGGTGTCGACGGCATCATCACGGACCGTCCGGCTGAGGTGCTCACCCACCTGGGTCGTTGAATCATCACCGACCGGCCACAAAGCCTGGCGCGGATTGCCTCCGGCAGGCAGGATCCTGCGTGTGGAGGTGGCCTACCGCGAGCTGACGCTGGGTATCGCCGCGCTGTTCAGCGACCCGGTGACGGCGCGCGGCGGGCTGCCCGCCCTGGACCGGCTGCTGCACCTGGGCCAGTACGCGCTGGGCGCGCCGGGGATGGCCATCGCCGAGCTGAACGAGTCCGGCTCCGGGCGGGTCATCGCGGCCACCGGGACCGCCGACTGGTCGCTCGGCCGCCCCGTGCAGCCGTACGTGGTGGCCGCCGCCTGCCGCCCCGGCCCGCCGACCTACCGCATCGAGCTGGGCGCGATCGACGACGAGTCCTCCGACCAGATGGCCTCCCTCGGCAGCCGCTGGATCCTGCTGCACCGCATCGACGTCAACGGCGCCCCGGTGGCGCTGCTCGGCGCGTTCGTCGCCGAGGACCGCCCCGCCGACCCCGACGAGCTGGCCGTCATGGCCCTGCTGGGCGCGACCGTGGGGCGCCTGTACGCCGAGCGGGCGGGCCTGCCGGTGCAGAGCCTGGGCAACGCGGGCGAGCTGGCCGACCGCGAGCTGTTCATCGCGGTGACCAGCCACGAGCTGCGCACCCCGGTCACCGTGATCAAGGGGTACGCCGACACGCTGCGCGACCACTGGAGCCAGCTCGATGAGAAGGCACGGCGGGACGCGGCCCGGGTGATCGGCCAGCGCAGCGACGAGCTGGCCCGCCTGGTCGACCGGCTGCTGGCGGCGAGCACCGACAGCGCCGCGGGCACCCTGTCGCTCGGCCCGTTCGACCTGGTGGAGTCGCTGCGGCAGGCGGCCGCGAACCTGCCCGCCGACCTGCGCCGCAGGATCCGGCTGGAGCTGCCCGAGCGGATGCCGCTGGCCTACGGCGACCGCACCACCATCCCGAACGTGCTGACCGAGCTGGCCACCAACGCCGACAAGTACTCGGGGCGCGACGAGCCGGTCGTGCTCACCGCCGGCAACGACCGGCGCACGGTGCTGTTCCAGGTACTCGATCGGGGGATCGGGATCGCTCCTGAGCAGGTGCACCGGGTGTTCGACCGGTTCTGGCAGGCGGACAGCGGCGACGGACGGCGGTACGGTGGTGCCGGTCTGGGTCTTTATCTCGTCCGAAAGACTATTGAGCGACAAAACGGTTGGGTGTCCTTACGTCCCCGGGATGGGGGAGGTACGGTCGCAGAGGTACGCCTGCCGCGAGGTGACGTGAAGAGGGATGCACCCGCATCCGGGGAGGCATGATCGTGTCGATGGCTGTCGCTGAGCGGGCCTGGTGCGTGGTGGTGCCCCACCATGCCCGTGGCGCACAGCAGGCGCGGCACCGGCTCGCCGCCGCCCTCGCGGACGCCGTCGACGCCACCCTCCTGTCCGACGTGGTCTCCGTCGCCGCCGAGCTGATCGGCAACGCGGTGCGGCACGCCGAGCCGCTGCCCGGCGGGGTGGTCCGGCTGGCCTGGCGGCTGCGTACGGTCGACTCCCGGCACGTCATCGAGGTGCGGGTGACCGACGGCGGCGCCAACGGGCTGCCCCGGCCGCGCGCCGCCGGCGCCGAGGACCCGGACGGCCGCGGCCTCACCATCGTCGACGCGCTCGCCGTCCGCTGGGGTGTCGAGCGGGACGGTCTCGGGCAGAGCGTCTGGGCGGAACTAAGCTGACCCGCGTCACCGAGCGCAGCGCGCGCCCGGCGAGGCCGGCGTGCCTCCGGGTGGCCGCTGCGGGCGAAGCGAGGAGTTGTCGTGAGCAAGAAGAACCGGCTCGACAAGAAGCAGCCGAAGCAGCCGAAGGTCCGCGATGTCTTCGTGGCCCGGCCGTTCGACGGCCTGGCCGCCGAGACGGAGTTCGTGGCCCTGCGCGAGCTGGTGCCCGCGGCGACCGCGCCGCTGAAGCTGTCCCCCGAGTACGCGGAGAAGTACGGCGACCGCGTCATCACGCTGGCCACCATCCTGCCGATGGCCTGGCCCGCGCTGACCAAGCCGGACGGCCGCGTGCTGCTCGGGCTGCAGCGGCACGAGCGCTCCGGCGACGTCAACCGCGACCTCGCGGTGGCGCTGCTGTCGGCGCTGGAGGGCGAGCCCGGCGCGCCGGTGAACGTGCCCCCGCTGCCGGGCGAGGGCCCGCGCCTGGGCGAGATCCTGGTGGACGCGCCGCTGGAGGTCACCGTGCATGACGGCTTCGACTTCTGGCTCGACCCCGATCAGGAGCGCGACGCCGAGGTCAGCGCGTCGCTGGAGGCGGCCAACGCCTCGGTCTACCCGACGGTGCGGATGTCGTCGGCCGAGTCGGCGTACTGGTGCCGGGTGCCGGAGAAGTCGCACGTGCGGTGGGTGCTGCCGGACAGCGAGGACGTCGCGCTGAACGCCCTTTCCCGGCTGTCCGCCGCGGGCGAGCTGAAGCTGACGGAGGAGACGAAGTTCGCGGGCATGTTCCGCGCGCACGGCCTGCTGGTGCCGGTGTGGGACCTGCCCGAGGCGGCCGAGGCCGCCGCCTGGGAGGAGTCGCTGGCCGCGGTCGCCGCCCGGTACGCCGCGGCGAAGGCGGCCGACGAACCGCTCACGCCGGAGCAGCGCCGCGCCCGCCAGGGCCTGCTCGGACGTCAGCTCACCCTGCGCTGACCGGCGGCTTCACGTACGGATGAGGGGGCGTGAGAATCACGCCTCCTCATCGCGGTAGATCTCCCGCGTGAACACTTGGGGAATGAAGTTGAATCGGACATTCATCGATTCATTCGCGCACATGTCCGATTTTGTCCCCTGACACATCGACAGACGGTCACGTACGGTAAGTGCCACCTAACTCAATGCGTGTCGTTCCACCCCGGAGGCACCCCATGACCGTCTACCCCGAGCGCGCGCCCTTCCTGCGCCCGACTTTCGGACGCTCCCCCAGCCTGCCGGTGCCGTCAGGACCAGACACCGCCCCGCCCTCCGCCTCCCCCGCGGACTGGGCCCGCCGCCGCCGCGCCGAGCGCGGCCTGCGCCGCATGTCCGCCGCCGAGGACCGCGCGGTGCACCGTCTCGGCCGGGACTGGCACGTCATCGAGTGGCCCAACGCTCTGATCACCGGCCAGACGACCGCCCCGGGCGGCAGGCCGCAGCAGCCCGGCGCCGGGTTCCTCGCCATCGGCCCCGGCGGCCTGTTCAGCATCTCGATCGCGCAGCACGGGCGCAGCCGGGTGCTGATCGCGGGCGACGTGGTGCAGATCAGCGGCCGGCGCCCGCCGTACATCTCGCAGGCCCGGCGCGACGCCAAGCGCGTGTCCAAGGCGATCTCCGCGGCCATCGGCCAGGACATCAAGGTCTTCGCGGTGCTGGCGTTCGTCGGCAGTGGACCGATCAGCGTCAACGGCCTGCCCAAGGAGTGCATCGTCACGTCGTACCGGGAGCTCGACAAGGTGCTCGACTCGACCGGCCGGCGGCTGTCCGGAGCCACCGCCGAAAAACTTTCGATGGTGGCCCGCAACCCCGCGATCTGGGTCAACCGGCCGTACCCTGGTACGTCCGGTTACACCTGGCATCCGGAGGGCGCCGCCCCCGGTGACAAGGGCACTGCACGCGGGTAACGTGAGCAGCGATGACCCACATCGAGCTCTCCCTCTCCCCGCTGGAGCCGATCGCCGTCGACCCGCTGCACAGCTGGTCCGCCCCGGTTACCACGGCTGAGGAGTCGTGTGTGGTCATCGACGCCGACGGAGTCATCATCGCCGCCTCCACGGCGTGGACCAGGCTGCTCGCGCTGCAGTCGGCGAGCGAGCTGACCGGCAGCCACGTCCTCGACGTCCTGTGTCTGATCGACTTCACCGCCGCCGGCAACGAGCTCGGCGAAGCAGAGCGCGAGCAGATCCCCCCGCTGCTCGCGCTCACCTCCAAGCGCCCCGCCCGCGGGCTGCTGCGCGTCCGCGCCGCGGAGGGCGGCAGCAGCCGGACGCTTGACGCGGTCGCCACCCCGCTGTGGCAGAGCGGTCAGGTCGTCGGCTCGCTGAGCTTCTTCGCGGCGGTGTGACCGGCGGTGGCAGCGCGGGCGAGCTAACCTCGTTCCCCATGCCCCTCCGTCCGATGCGACCGTCCTACCCGGCGGCACTGGCCGCCGTGTGCCTGGCGGGTGCCGCGCTGCTCAGCGGATGCGGAGTCCCGCCGGAGTTGCAGCCCACGCCCGGCGGCGTCGTCCCGCAGCCGTCCGTCTCACCCGTCCCGGCCAGCCTGCCGCCGAGCTTCACCCTGCCCACCCTGTCCGCCCCGCCGTCCGGGCGCGCCCCCTTCAACGAGGCGGTCGCGACCGCCTGCCTCGGCCAGCCCAGCGCCGACCAGGTCATCGCCGCAGTGCGCAAGAAGACCTCGATCCTGCCCGGGACCGGCAACGTCACCGTGGTGCAGCAACCCATGTGCGCCGGGACCTGGCAGTACACCATCGTCTCGATCACGGACCGCGAGCCGCTGCAGATCGTCACCAAGGGCGCCCCGACCGCCCTCCAGGTGGTCACCGCGGGCACCGACATCTGCACGATCGAGGTCCGCCACTTCGCCCCGCCCGGCATCCGCATCGCGGCCGCCTGCTAGGGGACCGGCGCAGCCGATCGCACCCGCCGGAAGCGGAGTCCGCGCACCGGACGAGCGACCGGCGGGTGAGCGAGGCCGGATGCCGCGCGAGCGGAGCGGGCGCCGGCGGTGGAGCTAGGCTGATTTCCATGCCTGGAGTCCCGCCCACCCGCTTCGTCTACCTCGGCCCCGAGAGCACCTTCGCCGAGCAGGCGCTGCTCACCATCCCGGCCGCCGAGCGGGGCATCCGCACCCCGGCGCGCAGCGTGCCCGAGGCGCTGGAGGCCGTGCGCCACGGCGACGCCGACGCGGCGCTGGTGCCGTGGGAGAACTCGATCGGCGGCGCGGTCGGGGTGACCTTCGACGAGCTGGTCGACGGCGAACCGCTGGTGATCACCCGCGAGGTGGTGATCCCGGTGGAGTTCGTGCTGGCCGCGCGCGGCGGCACGACGCTGGACCGGGTGCGCTCGATCGCCGCGCACCCGCAGGCGTCCACCCAGTGCCGCGCCTGGCTGCGGGCGTACGCGCCGGACGCGATCGTGGTCGACGTGCTCTCCAACGGCGCCGCCGCGGCGGGGGTGTCGGCCGGGGAGTACGACGCCGCGATCTGCGCCCCCATCGCCATCCAGCGCTTCGGGCTGTACCAGCTCGCCGACAAGATCTCCGACCACCCGGACGCCGCGACCCGGTTCGTGCTGCTGTCGCGCCCCGGGCCGCCGCCCGAGCCGACCGGCAACGACGTCACCTCACTCGCCGTGTGGATCTCGCACGACCGGGTGGGCGCGCTGCTCGCCGTGCTGACCGAGCTGGCCGTGCGCGGGGTCAACCTCACCCGCATCGAGTCGCGGCCCACCGGCGAGCGCCTCGGCCGGTACGTCTTCTTCCTCGACTGCACCGGGCACGTCGCCGAGGCCCGGGTCGGCGAGGCGCTGCAGGGCCTGCGCCGGATCTGCGCGGCGGTGCGCTTCCTCGGCTCGTACCCCCGGGCGGGCCTGCCCGGCGGGCCGCCGGAGCAGCCGGTGCCGCCGCCCGCCGGGCTGTCCGACCCGGACTACACCGACGCGGCCGCCTGGGTCGGCCGGTTGCGCCGCGGCGAGCTGTCCTGACCCATGCCGGTGGAGATGAGCCGGGAGCGGTTCGAGGAGCTGGTCGCCGACGCCCTCGACGAGGTCCCGCAGGAGCTGCTCGACCTCATGCGCAACGTCGTCATCCTGGTGGAGGACGAGTCGCCGTCCGGTGAGCCCGAGCTGCTCGGCCTCTACGAGGGGTACGCGCTCACCGCGCGCGGCTGGGACTACGCCGGGGTGCTGCCGGACCGGATCACCATCTACCGCAACCCGATCCTGCGCATATGCGACACCGATGAGGACGTCGTCGAGGAGGTCGCGGTCACCGTGGTGCACGAGATCGCCCACCACTTCGGCATCGACGACGACCGCCTGCACGATCTCGGCTGGGGATGAGCGCGGGCGCACCCCCGGGATGCCCCCGATCTTCACCCTGACGTTCGCGGTTGAGTCACCAACGCGACGTTGTTTCTTGTGCAGGTCATCTACGCTCGGAGCGTTTCTCCACCCCCGTTTACTGGAGGATGACTACATGCAGAGCGCACTCTTCGCTGCCGAGAACCTGGAGAAGGAGTCCGCCACTCCCGGTCTGACGCTGCAGAACTCGAAGATGCTGAAGATCGAGCTCAACGGCGAGGTCATGGCACGCACCGGCGCGATGGTTGCCTACCAGGGGCAGGTGCAGTTCCAGGCGCTCGGCTCGGGTGGCGCGGCCAAGTGGCTCAAGAGCAAGCTCACCGGTGAGGGCGTGCCGCTGATGAAGCTGTCCGGCCGGGGTGACGTGTTCCTCGCCGACCGGGCCTCCGACGTGCACCTGATCGACCTGGGCCCGGGCGACCACCTGAGCGTCAACGGCACGAACGTGCTGGCCTTCGAGTCGACCCTGAACTACGACATCAAGATGGTCCAGGGCATGGGCATGTTCTCCGCGGCCGGCCTGTTCAACTGCGTCTTCTCGGGCCAGGGCCGCATCGCCATCACCACCAAGGGCACGCCCGTGGTGCTGACGGTGGACCAGCCCACCTACGCCGACCCGCAGGCCGCGATCTGCTGGTCGGCCAGCCTGCAGACCGGCTACCACCGCGCCGAGCAGCTCGGCATCGGCACGCTGCTGGGCCGCAGCACCGGTGAGGCCTTCACGATGAGCTTCCAGGGCCAGGGCTTCGTCGTGGTCCAGCCGTCCGAGGAGCCCCCGGCGGGCATCGCGGGCGGCACCGCCGGCAACCAGCAGCAGGGCGGCGGCCTGCTGGGCGGCCTGCTCAACGGCTGATCGCACCACCGGAGAGCAGGTTCCCTCCTCGCGGAGGGGGCCTGCTCTTCGCATGCGCATGGCATGATGCGGCCATGTCCTCCGAACCGGACGTGGTGGAGTTCGGCCCCGCGCCCGCACCCGCGGCACGACGCAGCGGGTCGCGGTGGCACACGGTCGTGACCGACCGCCGGCTGAGCCCGGCCCTCGCCGCGATCGGCGGCACGGCCGCGGTCGCCTCGCTGTTCACCGAGTGGCAGACCATCGGCACCGTGCCGGGTGACGCGCCGCAGGAAGGTTACATCCTCCGCATCCCCTCACTGGTCAACACGGTGTGGTCGGTGCCGGTGGGCCCGGTCTACCTCATCGGGATGATGCTGCTGGCGGCCGCGGCCGCGGCGGCGCTGCTCGGCCCGCCGCCGGCCCGCGCCGCCGCCGAGGCGTGGCTGCTGCGG
>NZ_JBFAOU010000201.1:0-13563 GCF_040675365.1 Catellatospora sp. NPDC049609
AACCCCCCCCACCCCCTACCGCCCCCCCCCCCGCCCCCCCCCGCCCCCCCCCGATTTCAATACACTTTGGCATTTCTGCAACCCTCCGATCGATGATTCGTCATCCAGATAGGCCAACGTCTACGTCAGCCGCCGCCTGCGGCCGCTGACGCACCCCGCCCCGCATGGACGTTGGCCGATCGCCTCGAAAAACTCGCGATCGAAGTCGATGTGATAGGCCAGCGTCGATCGCGGGACGGGGTGGCGGGGGCACCGGTGCAGCTCCGGTGCCGAGGGGCGGGCGGGGGTGCTGCGCCGCCGGGTGGTCCGGGGGCGGCCAGTACGCTGGTCGGCGTGACAGAGGCGTGGACGCTCGGCGACGACGACGATGACCTGGCGGGAGCCTCGTCAGGGCCGGTTCGGGTCAGGGTGCCCGCGAAGATCAACCTGCACCTCGGGGTCGGCCCGCTGCGGCCCGACGGCTACCACGAGCTGCACACGGTGTACCACGCCATCTCCCTCTACGACGAGGTCACCGCGCGGGCGGGCGACACCCTCAGCCTCACCATGCAGGGCGAGGGCGTGGGCGAGCTGGAGCTCGACGACAGCAACCTGGTGATCCGGGCCGCGCAGGCGCTGTCCGCCTCCGCGAAGGTGCCCGCGCGGGCGCGGCTGCACCTGCGCAAGTCGATCCCGCTGGCGGGCGGCCTGGCCGGCGGCTCCGCCGACGCGGCGGCGACGCTGGTGGCCTGCGACGCGCTGTGGGGCACCGGGCTCAGCCGCGAGGAGCTGGCCCGCATCGCCGCCACGCTCGGCTCCGACGTGCCCTTCCTGCTGTACGGCGGCACCGCGCTGGGCACCGGTCACGGCGAGGCGGTCAGCCCGGTGCTGGCCCGCGCCAACCGCTGGCACTGGGTGGTGGCGTTCGCCGAGGGCGGCCTGTCGACCCCGCAGGTGTACGGCGAGCTGGACCGCATGCGCGCGGCCGGGACCGCCCCCGCCCCGCTGGGCTCCAGCGACGACCTGCTGAGCGCGCTGCGCCAGCGCGACCCGGCGGTGCTCGGCGCGGCGCTCGGCAACGACCTGCAGCCCGCCGCGCTGTCGCTGCGCCCGGCGCTGGCCGACACGCTCGACGTCGGCGAGAAGGCGGGCGCACTCGCCGGTCTCGTCTCCGGCAGCGGCCCGACGTGCGTCTTCCTGGTGCGCGACGAGGCGCACGGCGACGACCTCGCGGCCGCGCTGCGCGAGTCGGGCCTGTGCCGCGGCGTGCAGCAGGCGTACGGAGCGGTGCACGGCGCCCGGATAGGCTGACCCCACCATGGCCAACATCATCAATCTGGACCGGGTCGGCAAGGGCTACGGCCCGACCGGGCCGCTGCTCACCGACGTGTCCCTCGGCCTCGACGACGCCGACCGGATCGGCGTGGTCGGCCTCAACGGCGCGGGCAAGTCGACCCTGCTGCGTATGCTGACCAAGGCCGAGGAGCCCGACTCCGGCCGGGTCACCCACCGCCGCGACCTGCGCGTCTCCGCGCTCCCGCAGGCGCTGGACCTGGCCCCGGAGCTGACCGTGCGCGACGTGGTGCTGGGCGACGCCTGGCTGCCCGCCGCGTTCGAGGCCGAGCACGAGTGGGCCGGTGACGCGGGCGTGCGCGCCATCCTCGACGGCCTGGGCATGCCCGGTCTGGGGCTGGACCAGCCGGTGGGCCCGATGTCCGGTGGCGAGCGGCGGCGCATCGCGCTCGCGGCGCTGCTGGTGCGCCCCTCCGACCTGCTGATCCTGGACGAGCCCACCAACCACCTCGACATCGCCGGGGTGAACTGGCTGGCCCGCTACCTCAACGAGCGGCTCAAGGGCGCGCTGGTGGTGGTCACCCACGACCGCTGGTTCCTCGACGCGGTCTGCAACCGCATCTGGGAGGTCGCCGACCAGCAGGTACGCGCGTACGAGGGCGGCTTCGCCGCCTGGATCCTGGCCCGCGCCGAGCGGGAGCGCGTCGCCGCGGTGACCGAGTCCCGGCGGCAGAACCTGCTCCGCAAGGAGATCGCCTGGCTGCGCCGCGGCCCGCCGGCCCGCACCTCGAAGCCGAAGTTCCGCATCGACGCCGCGAACGCGCTGATCGCCGACGTGCCCGCGCCGCGCGACCAGGTGACGCTCGCCAAGCTGGCCACGGCCCGGCTGGGCCGCCAGGTGTACGAGCTGGACGACGTCACCCTGCACGCGGGCCCGAAGCTGATCCTCGACCACGTCACCTGGCACGTCGGCCCCGGCGACCGGATCGCCCTGCTCGGCGCGAACGGCGCGGGCAAGTCGACGCTGCTGCGCCTGCTGGCCGGGGTGACCGCCGCGTCCGGCTTCCGCGCGGGCCAGACGGTGCGCCCGGCGTTCCTGTCCCAGGAGCTGGCCGAGCTGCCGGGTGAGCTGCGCCTGCTGGAGGCCGTCGAGCAGGTGGCGCGGCGGGTGAAGCTCGGCGACCGGGAGCTGTCGGCGTCCCAGCTGGCCGAGGTGTTCGGCTTCACCGACCGGCGGGTGTGGACGCCGGTGGCGGACCTGTCCGGTGGCGAGCGCCGCCGCCTGCAGCTGCTGCGCCTGCTCGCGGGCGAGCCGAACGTGCTCATCCTCGACGAGCCCACCAACGACCTGGACACCGACACCCTGGCCTCGCTGGAGGACCTGCTCGACACCTGGCCCGGCACGATGATCGTGGCCAGCCACGACCGCTACCTCGTCGAGCGCGTCTGCGACCAGGTGTACGCGCTGCTCGGCGATGCCAAGCTGCGCCACCTGCCCGGCGGCGTCGACGAGTACCTGCAGCGTGTCGAGGGCGACGCCGCGGCGGCGGCGGGCGGCGGGGCGGTGACGTCCGTGGCGCAGCCGCAGGCGGAGCGGACCGGCGGCCCGAGCGCGGGGGAGATCAGGGCGGCGAAGAAGGAGTCGTCCCGCATCGAGCGGCAGCTGGAGAAGCTCAACCAGCGCGAGGAGAAGCTGCACGCGCAGATGGCCGAGCACGCCACCGACTTCGCGAAGATCGCCGAGCTGGACGCGAGCCTCAAGGCGCTGCAAGACGAGCGGGGGCTGCTCGAGGACGAGTGGCTGAACCTGGCGGAGCTGCTCTCCGAGTAGGGCCGTGCGGGCTGCCTGATAACCTCACGCATCCCCTGACCCCTCGTACCACTCGGAGCTGTGACATGGCTTCCCACATGCCCGTCAACCACTCCCTGCGTCCGCTCTACCGTGGGCTGGCGCTGCTCGCGGGCCTGTTCGTGCTCGCCTTCGGCGTGCTCGGCTACCTGGAGAGCCAGGGTCAGCCGCTGTTCCACCAGGGCGACGTCCGCGCGCTGGGCCTGAAGACCAACCCCGCGTTCGCGTACGCGAGCCTCGGCGCCGGCGTCGCGGTGCTGCTGGCCACGCTCGTCGGCCGCAACCTGGACCGTTTCGTGAACATGTGGGTCGGCGTCGGCTTCCTCATCGTGGGCACCGCGATGATGGCGCTGATGCGCACCGAGTCGAACGTGCTCAACTTCACGATGGCGACCTGCATCGTCTCGTACCTGATCGGCTCGGTGCTGTTCACCGCCGGCATGTACGTCAAGGTCGGCTCGGCCGCGAAGGCCGCCGCCGAGGAGGCGCACCGCCAGGGCCGCTGAATCCGGTCGTTTCGGTCCCGCCGGGACACTCCCGGCGGGACACTGGATCCATGCATCTTCCGGTCAATCACCGGCTGCGGCCGCAGTGGCGCTTCCTAGCCGGACTGTGCGGGGCGTACCTGCTGGTGTTCGGCATCGTCGGCGCCATCCGCACCGCCGGTGAGCCGTTCTTCAACCGCGGCGACACCGAGGCCCTCGGGCTCAAGACCAACCCCGCGTTCGCCTGGCTGTCGGTCATCGTCGGCGCGATCGTGCTCGGCGGCGCCATCGTGGGCCGCAACATCGACCACTTCATCAACATCTTCGGCGGCGCGGTGTTCCTGCTCTCCGGCCTGGTGATGCTGCTGCTGATGCAGACCCCGGAGAACAAGCTCAACTTCGAGGTCGCCACCTGCGTGGTCTCGTTCATCGTCGGCACGATCATGCTGATAGCCGGGATGTACGGCAAGACCGGCACGCCCGCCGAGGCCATCGCCGAGGAGGTGCTGCGCCACAGCACCCGCCCCGGCGACAAGTTCGCCGTCAAACCCCACGCCAACAAGTAGCGGTCGGCTACTTCTTGTCCTTGCGGGTCAGCAGGGCGGGCTTGGCCTCCAGGTGGGACAGCCCGTTCCAGCACAGGTTGACCAGGTGCGCGGCCACCGTCTCCTTGCGGGGCTTGCGCACCTCCAGCCACCAGCGACCGGTCAGCGCGACCATCCCGACGAGGGCCTGGGAGTACAGCTCGGCCAGCTTCGGGTCGTAGCCCCGGGTCTTGAACTCGGCGCCGAGGATGTGCTCGACCTGGTGCGCGACGTCGTTCAGCACCGAGGAGAAGTTGCCCGAGGAGGACATCACCGGCGACTCGCGCACCAGCACGCGGAAGCCGTTGGTCTCCTCCTCGATGTAGTCCAGCAGCGCCAGCGCCGCCTGCTCCAGCAGCTCCCGCGGGTGTCCCGCGGTCAGCGCGGAGGTGACCCGGGTCAGCAGGGAGGTGACCTCCCGGTCCACCACGACGGCGTAGAGGCCTTCCTTGCCGCCGAAGTGCTCGTACACCACCGGCTTGGAGACCTTGGCGCGCGACGCGATCTCCTCGATGGACGTCGCGTCGAAACCCCGCTCGGCGAACAGCTGCCGGCCCACCGCGATCAGCTGCTCGCGCCGCTGGGAGAAGCTCATGCGCACCCGCGACCCGGCCTTCGGCGGGGCAGCCGGTCGGCTCGCCGCGGGGCGGGAGTCACGGATGTCGTCAGCCACGCCCCCATCCTGCCAGGAGGACGGGGGCGTGGCTGGAGTGCCGTTGGTGTCGACGGTCACCGGGCCAGCTTGAGCTGGGCCTCGGGGTCGACCATCTTCGTCTGGAGCCGGTCGGCCTTCGGCCACTTCACGTTGGTGGCCCAGCCGAACTTCTCGAAGAACCAGATCACCCGGGCCGAGATGTCGATCTGGCCGCGCATGACGCCGTGGCGGGCGCAGGTCGGGTCGGAGTGGTGCAGGTTGTGCCAGCTCTCGCCGAACGACAGGATCGCCAGCGGCCAGAAGTTCGACGCCTTGTCACCCTCGCGCATCTCGAACGGGCGCTCGCCGTACACGTGGCAGACCGAGTTGATGGCCCAGGTGACGTGGTGCAGCAGGCCGATGCGGATCAGGCCGGCCCAGAAGAACGCGGTCAGCGCGCCCTGCCACGACCAGGTCACCAGGCCGCCGACGACGGCCGGGGCGAACGCGGTGGTCAGCGACAGCAGGCCGAACATCCGGTCGACCTTCTGGATGTCCTTGTCGGCCAGCAGGTCCGGCGCGAACCGGGCGCGGTTGGACAGCTCACGGGCGAACAGCCAGCCCACGTGGGCGTGGAACATGCCCTTGGTCAGGCCCTTGAGCGAGTTGCCGAAGCGCCACGGCGAGTGCGGGTCGTCCTCGAGGTCGGAGTACTGGTGGTGGCGGCGGTGGTCGGCGACCCACTGGGTCGGCGAGCCCTGCACGGCCATCGCGCCCGCGACCGCCAGCGTCACCCGCAGCCAGCGCGTCGCCTTGAACGAGCTGTGCGTGAGGTAGCGGTGGTAGCCGACGGTGATGCCGAGACCGGTCACCACGTACATCACCGCGAAGATCGCGACGTCGGTGAGGGTCAGCCAGCCGCCCCAGGCCACCGGGACCACCGCGAACAGCGCCAGGAACGGCAGGGTCACGAACGCCCAGAGACCGATCAGCGTGCCCTTGGACTGCTGTCCCTCGGTCAGTGGCTTCTGTCCACGCTGAGGGGCCGCAGTGCCGGTGGGCGTGTCGATGGCAGTGGTGGTCATGGCACCTCGCTGGAGCTGGGCGGAAAGACTGATTCGGGCTACCTACGTAACCGTAACCTACGCAACCGTAGTTTGACAGGGGGCAGGCCCCCGGAAATTTCCTGCGGCAGGCCGGAAGCCTGGTCCGGGGCCACCCCAGAAGTGGGCGGCCAACGGCGGCACCGCAGGCGCTAAGCTGACAGGCGACCCCGGTCGGCTGTGGTGTAATTGGCAACACTCGCGCCTTTGGAGCGCGCTTTCCAGGTTCGAGCCCTGGCAGCCGAGCTGTTGCAAATCGTTCGGTTTGAAGTTAGGCGCCTCGTGACTCGTACGGTGATCGTCCTCGCGGCTGGCGAGGGTAAGCGGATGAAGTCGGACCTGCCGAAGATGCTGCATCCGCTGCTCGGCCGCTCGCTGGTGGGCCACGTGCTCGCGGCGGCGGCCCCGCTGGGCGCGGACCGCACCCTCGCCGTCGTCGGCAACCGGGCGGACCAGGTCACCGCCCACCTCGCCGAGATCGCGCCGGAGGTGTCGACCGCGCTGCAGGCGCAGCAGAACGGCACCGGCCACGCCGTACGCATCGCGCTGGAGGCGCTGGGCGAGCTCGACGGCACCGTCGTGGTGCTCAACGGCGACGTGCCGCTGCTGCGCGCCGAGACGCTGCGCGCGCTGGTCGAGGCGCACGAGTCCGCGCACGCCGCGGCGACCGTGCTGGGCGCGGACGTGCCGAACCCGACCGGCCTGGGCCGGCTGGTGCGCGACGCCGACGGCGGCCTGGCCCGCATCGTCGAGGAGCGCGACGCCACGCCCGAGCAGCGCGCGATCCGGGAGATCAACGCCGGCATCTACGCGTTCGACGCGGCCGCGCTGCGCGCCGCGCTGGCGAAGCTGACCACGGACAACGACCAGGGCGAGGAGTACCTCACCGACGTCTTCGAGCTGTTCGTGACGCAGGGCTCGCCGGTGCGGGTGCACCTGGCGGGCGACGCGACCGAGACGCTCGGCTGCAACGACCGGGCGGAGCTGGCCTCGCTGCGGGCGCTGCTGCGCGACCGGATCAACCTGGACCTGATGCGCGACGGGGTCACCATCATCGACCCGGCCACGACCTGGGTCGACGTGACGGTCACCGTCGAGCGCGACGCGCTGCTGGAGCCGAACGTGCAGCTGCGCGGCGCGACCAGCGTCGCCACCGGCGCCGTGGTGGGCCCGGACGTGACGCTGATCGACACGACCGTGGGCGAGCAGGCCCAGGTGGTACGCGCCCACGCCGTGCAGGCCGAGATCGGCCCGAGCGTGTCCGTGGGCCCGTACGCGTACCTGCGGCCCGGCGCGCGGATTGCGCGCAAGGGCAAGGTCGGCACGTTCGTGGAGATCAAGAACGCGTCGCTGGGCGAGGGCACGAAGGTGCCGCACCTGACGTACGTGGGCGACGCGACGATCGGCGAGCAGACCAACATCGGCGCGGGCAACCTGTTCGCGAACTACAGCGGCACCACCAAGAGCCACACCACGATCGGCTCCCACGTGAAGACGAGCTGCGACACGACGTTCGTGGCGCCGGTGACGATCGGCGACGGCGCGTACACCGCGGCCGGTTCGGTGATCCACAAGGACGTCCCGCCGGGTGCGCTGGCGGTGGCGCGGGCGCACCAGCGCAACATCGAGGGCTGGGTGCAGCGCACCCGCGCCGGCACGGCGGCGGCGGAGGCGGCCGAGCGGGCCGCGAAGGAGAACCCGGGCGACAAGGCCTGAGCGCCCCGCCCGGACGGGCCGGTGCGGGCTGAGACCGCGCGCCGGCCGGCGGGCTTTACGCAGGCTGGCCGGGTCGCCGGTCGGTGGGGTTGCCGTCCTCATCGAGCCAGCCGCGCTTGGCGGCCTCGGCGCCGAGGGAGAACTGGTTCTTGGCGCCGGTCTGCTGCTTGAGGCTGGCGATGTGGTCGTGCACCGCACGCTCGCTGAGGAAGACCAGCTTGGTGATGGTCTGCACGGTGAATCCGGCGGCGAGCAGCAGGAGGATCCGGCGCTGGATCAGCGTCGGTTCGTCGGACCGGTCCCTGCCCATCGAGCCTCGCCCTTCTGTGCGGACAGTTGTGCTCAACGAAGGTAGCGCCCGCTGTCGGCGGCGGGCAAGGCACCCTGATGTCACCTGCGTGAACGTCGGCGCAAGCGATGTGTCCGTGATCTGTCGCACCCACGTGCGGGCTTGGTGGCTGGTTCGCGAACCGCCGGGAGAGGATGAAGCGAAAAGGTGATACTGACCGCAGACCATCGTGAAGGGGCGGCAAGCCGATGGGCAGCATCGTCACGGAGAACCGCAAGAACCTGATGCTCTTCTCTGGCCGGGCCTACCCCGAGCTGGCGAGGGAGATCGGCGAGGTGCTCGGCGTGGGGGTGACCCCGACGACGGCGTACGACTTCGCCAGCGGTGAGACGTTTGTCCGCTACAAGGAGTCCGTCCGCGGCTCCGACGCCTTCATCGTCCAGTCCATGACCCAGCCGGTGAACAACTGGATCATGGAAACCCTGCTGATGATCGACGCGGCGAAGCGGGGCTCGGCCAAGCGCATCACGGTGGTGCTGCCGTTCTACCCCTACGCCCGCCAGGACAAGAAGCACCGCGGCCGGGAGCCGATCTCCGCACGGCTCATCGCGGACCTGCTCAAGACCGCCGGCGCGAACCGCATCCTCACCGTCGACCTGCACACCGCCCAGATCCAGGGCTTCTTCGACGGCCCGGTGGACCACCTGTTCGCGATGGACGTGCTGGCCGACTACGTACAGGCCAACTACGGCCACCGCGAGCTGACCGTGGTGTCGCCCGACTCCGGCCGGGTGCGCGTCGGTGAGCGCTGGACCGACCGGCTGGGCGGCTGCCCGCTGGCGTTCATCCACAAGACCCGCGACCCGCTCAAGCCCAACCAGGTGGTCGCGAACCGGGTCATCGGCGAGGTGGCCGGGCGCACCTGCATCCTGGTCGACGACATGATCGACACGGCGGGCACCATCTGCAAGGCCGCCGACATCCTGTTCGACAACGGGGCCGCCGACGTCATCGTGACGACCACCCACGCGGTGCACTCCGACCCGGCGACCGAGCGCCTGAAGAACAGCCGGATCAGCGAGGTCATCGTCACCAACACCCTGCCGCTGGGCACGGAGAAGACGTTCGACAAGCTCACCGTCCTGTCGATCGCCCCGCTGCTGGCCCGCGCCATCCGCGAGGTCTTCGACGACGGCTCCGTCACCACCCTCTTCGGCGGCCTCAGCTGACCCACCCGCACGCGGCCCCGGCCGCCGCCGCACCCCGCTTTGCATAGACGTTGGCCTATCTGGATGACTTTTTCGAGATCGACTTCATCCAGATAGGCCAACGTCGTTCGCAAGGCGCCCCGCCGCTACGGGTGACATGAGCCGCCCCGGCGGGGATCACCGAAGGTGATCGGGTAAGCTTTCGGGGTTGCCACGGCGAGGGTGCCCTGCGGGTCGTAACTACCTGTTGATGGCGCCGTGATCGACGCGGTGCTCCGGGTCTTCCCGCGCGCCCTCGTTCGCTCGGCCTGACAGAGACCCGTTGAGCAGGAGAAGAATCGTGTCTGAAGTAAAGATCAGCGCCGAGCCGCGTACCGAGTTCGGCAAGGGTGGCGCTCGCCGCACCCGTCGTCTGGGCCTCGTGCCCGCCGTCATCTACGGTCACGGTGAGGCCCCGCGCCACATCGCCGTGCCCGCCCGTGAGTTCGCCGCCGCGATCCGCCACGGTGGCGTCAACACCGTCTTCGAGCTCGTCTCGCCCGACGGCACCAAGACCCTGGCGCTGCCGAAGGCCATCCAGCGTGACCCGCTGAAGGACACCTACGAGCACATCGACCTGGTGATCGTGAAGCGCGGCGAGCAGGTCACCGTCGAGGTGCCGGTGCACCTGGTCGGCGAGGCCGCCAAGGGCACCCTGGTCGTGACCGAGCACGACAAGATCGCCATCACCGCCGAGGCGCTGCACCTGCCCGAGTTCGTCGAGGTCTCGCTCGACGGCCTGGAGGCCGGCTCGCACGTCACCGCCGGTGACGTCAAGCTGCCGCGCGGCGCGCAGCTGGTCGCCGACGCCGAGACCATCCTCGCCGTGGTGAGCGTGGCCCCGACCGCCGAGCAGCTCGAGGGCGAGACCGCCGAGGCGCCCGAGGCCGCCGAGGTCGAGGCCGAAGAGGCCGCCGAGACCGTCGGCGCCGAGGCCTGATCTCGTTTCAGCTTCGTCCGTGGCGTCCTTCATGCTGTAGCGGCATGACGGACGCCACGAGCGTATGTGGGGAGAAGTGGGCATGGAGCAGGCAGCACCGTGGCTGATCGTGGGCCTGGGCAACCCGGGGCCGCAGTACGCCGCCAACCGGCACAACGTGGGCTTCCACATCGCCGACCTGCTGGCTGAGCGCACCGGCGTGAAGTTCGGGCGGCACCGCAAGGCGGTGGCCGACGTGGCCGAGGCGCGGCTGGGCTACGGCGCCGACGCCCCGCGCCTGGTGCTGGTGAAGCCGCTGACCTACATGAACCTGTCCGGCGGGCCGGCCGCCGCGCTGAGCCAGTTCTACAAGGTGCCGGTGGCGCAGATCATCGCCGTGCACGACGAGCTGGACATCCCGTACGGCCAGGTGCGGCTCAAGGTCGGCGGGGGCGAGGGCGGCCACAACGGGCTGCGTTCGATGAGCAAGTCGCTGTCCACGAAGGACTATCTGCGGGTGCGCTTCGGCGTGGGCCGTCCGCCCGGCCGGCAGGACCCGGCGGACTTCGTGCTGTCGGACTTCTCCAGCGTGGAGCGCAAGGAGCTGGACTTCCTGGTGGACCGCGCGGCGGACGCCGTGGAGGCGATCGTGAAGGTCGGGCTGGCCGCCGCGCAGCAGACGTACCACACTGCCTGATCCCGGACAGTCCGCGCGCCGTCACATTTGCCCCAATCCCGCGTTGTATCCGGCAGGCGCACCTGCTCCCGGCCCCTCTAGCAGGCCGGACACGGTGCGCCGCGTCGGTGACGGGGGGCATTCATGGAGCAGCGCCGCGACGATGATCGACGCGGCCCGCGACCCTATCCGCAGCGTCACCGGCACGTCGACGACTCCGGTGCGCTCGCCTACACCGCGACGCCGACCCCGGCCGGTCCCGCGCCGTTCAGCCCCGCGCCGGTCGGCCTGGTCGCGGTGCGCCCGCAGACCCCGCAGCACCGTCCGGCGGCCGGCCGCCGCCCGCTGCACCGCGGCAGCACCCACATCGGTACGCCGGTGCGCGTGCTCGACCGGCGCAAGGGCTGGGAGCAGCGCTACCTGCGTACGCTGATCGCCTCGGACCTGCTCGTCGGGGCCGCGGCGGGCCTGCTGACCTACATGCTGCGCTTCGGCCACCCGGTCACCCCGTACACCACGAAGTACCTGCTGATGTCGCTGGCGCTGCCGTTCGCGCTGGTCGCCTCGCTGGCGCTGACCCGGGCGTACGACAAGCGCCACCTGTATGTGGGCACGCAGGAGTACGACCGCGTCATGCGCGCCGGGCTGTGGCTGATCGCGAGCGCCGCCATCGGCTCCTACGCCCTCGAACTGGCCACCGCCCGCTCGTACGTGCTGATCGCACCGCCCGCCGCGACCGCGGCGCTGGTGGTCACCCGGTTCCTGATCCGCAAGTCGCTGCACCGGCGCCGCGAGCGCGGCGAGTGCCTGCGCCGGGTCATCGTGGTCGGGCACGAGCTGGCCATCATCGGGCTGACCCGGCAGCTGTGCCGCGAGCGCTTCCACGGCCTGGAGGTCGTCGGCGCGTGCGTGCCGCGCGGCAGCGACGGCCGGGTCGGGCTGCCGGTGTACGGCACGTTCGACGACGTGGCGTCGGCGGTGCGCGCCGCCGGCGCGGACACCATCATCGTGCTGAGCTGCCCCGAGCTGGACGGGCACGCGCTGCGCCGGATGGCCTGGGCGCTGGAGCGCGACGAGATCGACCTGATCGTGGCCAGCTCGCTGATCGACGTGGCCGGCGGGCGGACCACCATCCGCCCGGTCGACGGCCTGCCGATGTTGCACGTGGAACATCCCCGGCTGTCCGGCGGCAGTCGGGTGGTCAAGGAGCTGATGGACCGGATCGGCGCGGCGCTGCTTTTGGTGCTGTCCGCGCCGCTGCTGCTGGTGATCGCGATGGCGCTGCGCATCGACTCGCCCGGACCGCCGCTGTTCAAGCAGGTGCGGGTGGGGCGGGACGGCCGTGAGTTCGTCATCTACAAGTTTCGTACCATGTATACGGATGCCGAGGCCCGGCTGGCCGAGCTGAAGCATCTCAACGAGCACGACGGAGTGCTGTTCAAGATCCGGGACGATCCGCGGGTGACCGCGATGGGCCGGTGGATGCGCCGCTACTCGCTCGACGAGCTGCCCCAGTTGCTGAACGTGCTGCTGGGACAGATGTCACTGGTGGGGCCGCGCCCGCCGCTGCCCTGCGAGGTCGCCGCGTACGCCGATGACGTGCGGCGCCGGCTCGCGGTGAAACCGGGCATGACGGGACTCTGGCAGGTCTCCGGGCGATCGGACCTGCCGTGGGAGGAGGCGGTCCGATTGGATCTCCGCTATGTCGAGAACTGGTCAATGTCCATGGACCTGCTCATCCTTCTGCGTACGCTGACCGCCGTTGCCCGAAGCTCTGGAGCGTACTGATGCCCCCGGTGGAAGACGGCGCCTTCGCCGTATGGCTGGCCCGACAGGCCGGCGACCTGCTGCTCAACCTGCGCGACGAGATCGGCTTCGACGACCCGGCCGGTCTGCGCCACGCGGGTGACAAGCGCTCGCACGACCTGATCATGACCGAGCTGGCCCGCTGGCGGCCCGCCGACGCCGTGCTCAGCGAGGAGGGCGTGGACGACCCGGTCCGGCTCACCGCGAACCGGCTCTGGATCATCGACCCGCTGGACGGCACGCGCGAGTTCGGCGAGCCCGGCCGCGCCGACTGGGCCGTGCACGTCGCGCTGTGGCGGCGCACCGGCGAGGGCGAGGGCGAGCTCGCGGCGGGCGCCGTCGGGCTGCCCGCGCAGCAGCGCGTGCTGGGCAGCGAGCCGCCGCCGGCGTACCCCCCGCTGTCTGCCGAGGCCGCCGCGGGCGGAGGGATCCGCATCGCGACCAGCCGCACCCGCCCGCCCGCGTTTCTTGCCGCGGTCGCCGAGCAGGTCGGCGCGACGCTGGTGCCGATGGGCTCGGCCGGTGCGAAGATCGCGGCCGTGGTGACCGGCGACGTCGACGCGTACATCCACGCCGGCGGCCAGTACGAGTGGGACTCGGCGGCGCCCGTCGCGGTCGCCGCCGCAGCCGGGCTGCACACCTCGCGGGTCGACGGCGCGCCGCTGCGCTACAACCAGTCCGACGCGAGCCTGCCCGATCTGCTGGTCTGCCGCCGGGATCTGGCCGCTGACCTGCTGTCGGTCTTGTCACAGCATCGTTGATCCACGCGCGGAGCGGCGTGTAGGGTTAATTCCCGAGTAAAGCACTAGGAAAGGTCTGGATATGGTCCAGCCTGCGCCGGAGCAGCCGGCTGCCTACCGAGTCTCCCACCTTGATGCTCTCGAAGCGGAGAGCGTCTTCGTGATGCGGGAGGTCGTGGCCGAGTTCGAGCGTCCGGTGCTGCTGTTCTCGGGTGGCAAGGATTCGATCGTGATGCTCCGGCT
>NZ_JBFAOU010000202.1:0-13534 GCF_040675365.1 Catellatospora sp. NPDC049609
CCAGATCTGTTTCATACCAAAGGAATCATCACGAGGATGAAATAAATTGGCACTGGCTTAAATAGCACCCTGTTGAGTTCTCAAAGAACAAGCACACACCGAACACCACCCGAATTTCACGGGAAGCATCACGGGGCAACTCATCCAGACTACCGGACCGGTTACGCGACCCCCACCCGGGGGCCGCCCCACTCCGGGCGGCTCAGCGATCCGGCCACCACCCAGGCTCTCCGCCCCGGCGTTTTTGTCCGTTCCTCGCTGGCAGAGAGAACATTACGCGGCCCCCCGACCCGGATGCAAATCGGGGTCGGTTGTCGCCGGTCACATCATCACCGCCCACCGATCCGTAAGGACGCTCGCATTCCGACAAGGGCCGCGGGCTTGGGAACTGGATCGCCAAGCCACCGCCTGAGCTGCGATTACATTCGACGGGTAAGAGGTTGGGACCTGATGCGCCGGCGGGAACCGCATCGCCGGCACCGGCCACTCGACAAGGCCTGACCCTGGACCGGGTGACTTACGGCAGGGTGAAGTGCGCTACCGCCGCCGAGTGCAGGCTGCCCAGCCACACCGTGCCCGACTCCTCGCGTACCCCGGTGACCATGGAGAACCCCGGCGTGACCGTCTGCAGGTCGTGGACGGTGCGCCCGGAAGCGTCGACGGCCTGGACCCAGACGGTGTCGGCGGGCTGGGGCAGCAGCTTGTCGGGCAGCGCCCACAGCAGTCGGCGCAGGAACGGCGGCCGCGGCGCGAGCAGGTCGAGCGCGCGGTTGCGCGGCGAGCCCATCGCGATCCAGATCAGGCCGTCGCTGCCGCGGGCGATGTTGTCGGGGAAGCCGGGCAGGTTGTCCACGAGGACGTCGTCGCGGCCGGCCTGCGGGCCGGTCAGCCAGCAGCGGGTCAGCCGGTATGCGCCGGACTCCGCGACGGCGACGAACGACTCGTCGGCCGCCAGGGCGACGCCGTTGGCGAAGTGCAGGCCGGTGAGGACGCTGGCGACCGTGCCGTCCGGGTCACGGCGCAGCAGTCGTCCGGTGCCGGAGTGCTCGATGAGGTCGGCTTTCCAGTGCACGAGGTCGAACCGGGCCGACGAGTCGCTGAACCAGATGGTGCCGTCGGCGGCGACGGCCGCGTTGTTGCAGAGCCGCAGCGGTACGCCGTCGATCGGCGTGCCCACCGGGACGAGGTCTTCGACCGTGTTGTCGCCGGGCTGCACGCGGAGCAGGCCGCGATAGGCGTCGCAGACCACCAGGGCGCCGTCGGAGGCGACCTCGATGCCGAGCGGGCGCCCGCCGGTCTCGGCGACGACCTCCACGACCTCGTCGCGGATCCGCAGGATGCGGCCGTCGGCGAGCCCGGTGTAGACCGCTCCGTCGGGGGCCACCGCGACGTCCTCCGGCCCGACTCCCGGCACGGGGTGCAGGACGGGCTGGGGCATCGGGATCGCGCTGTGCGACTGCCCGGCTCGCGCGGGGGTTGCCGGGGGCTGCCATACGACCGGCCTGATGCGGGGCTTCATCGAACGTTGACGCTAGTCCCCGCCGCGCCGGGATTCAACAGGCCGGGCAGGTGCGGCGTACACCGCCACGGGCGGGTCGCCGGGGTCGTAGCGATCCGACAGTCCTTCGAAGCTCAGGCCGGCCTTCTCGGCGACCCGGCGTGACGCGGCATGGTCGGGGTGGACGAGTGCTACCAGCCGCTCGACACCGTGGCGCCGGGCGTGGGCCAGCGCCCCGAGCGCGAGCTCCGTGGCGTAGCCCCGGCCCCAGAACGGCCGGGCGAGATGCCAACCGACCTCGTGCTCCCCGGCCGAACCGACCGGGCGCACATAGACATCGCCGACGAACACCGCATCGGGGGTGGTGACCGCCCAGAACCCGCACCCCGGGCCGCGTTCGGCCACCGCCTGCCAGCGCGGGATGTCGGAGGCGATGACCTCGACATCGCCGGGCGGCTCGTCGCCGGTGAAGCGGCAGACCTCAGGATCGGACCACATGGTGAAGGCGTCGGCTACGTCCGTGCGGTCGAACGACCGCACCAGCAGCCGCTCGGTGCTGAAGACAGGGGCAACCACCAGGGCAAGGGTACGGTGGCCGCGATCTCGCGGACGCGAGGGCTGCCCGGCGGCCCGCGCGCTCGCCGGGCCGTGCCTGCGGCCGATGGCCGGCTTCTAGGATGTCGCCGTGGACAGTCCCGCCCCATGACCGCTCCCCTGCCCGTTACGCGACTGCGGCTGGGTGTGCTGGGCCGGTTGGAGGTGCGGCGCGACGGCGAGCAGCTGACGATCGGCAGCGGCCGGCAGCGGGCGCTGCTGACCCTGCTGCTGATCCGGCCGGACCGCTTCGCCTCGGCGGGCTGGCTGGCCGAGGCGCTGTGGGACGGCGCGTCCCCGCCCAGCGCCGAGACGACGCTGCGTACCCATGTCGCGGGGTTGCGCCGCGCGCTGGAACCCGGCCGGGCCGCCAACGCCGAGCCCCGGGTGCTGGTCAGCCGGGACGGCGGCTACCAGCTCATCGTCGGCTCCGAAGACGTCGACGTGTCCCGGTTCGAGGTGCTGTCGGGGCGGGCCGCCACCGCGCACGCCGCCGGTGACGCTGCTGCCGCCGAGCGCGACTGGGCCGCGGCGCTGAGCCTGTGGCGTGGCGAGCCGCTGCCCGACGCCGCCGGGCTGGCCGCCGCCCAGCCCGAGGTGGCGCGCCTGCTCGGGCTGCGGTTGCAGGCGACCGAGGGCCGGCTCGCGGCGGCCGTCGACGCCGGCGGCCACCTGCGGGTGCTGGCCGAGCTGCAGGCGTTCGTGGCCGCGCATCCGCTGCGCGAGGGCGCGCGGGCGCAGCTGATGCTGGCGCTGTACCGCAGCGGGCGGCAGGCCGAGGCGCTGGCGCTGTTCACGCAGGCCCACCGGCTGCTGTCGGGTGAGTACGGCCTGGACCCCGGCGAGCGGCTGCGCGCCGTGCACCGGGCGATCCTGGCGCAGGACCCGTCGCTGGACGTCCCGCCGCGCGGCACCGCGCGCCCGTCCGCGCCGCCGGCCGCCGGTCAGCCGCTGCCCGGCCGGGTGGCGGAGCTGGACGCGCTGGCCGCGGCGGCCGAAGGGGCGCGGGGCGGGGCAGGCCGGGGCGTGCTCGTGGTGGGTGAGCCGGGCATGGGCAAGACCACCCTGGTCACGCGGGCCGCGGCGGCCGCGGCCCGCGACGGTGTCCCGGTGGTGTGGGCGCGCTGCCCCGCGGTGGGTCAGGCGCCGCCGTTCTGGGTGTGGATCCAGGTGGTGCGTGAGCTGGCCGCGGCACCGGGCGCCGGGGACGCGGGCGCGCTGGCCGCGCTGGGTGCGACCGCGCCCGACGAGGCGCCAGCCGATCCGGCGGCACGGTTCCGGCTGTACGAGGCCGTGGCGCGCCTGATCGACGCCGCGGCCCGCGAGCAGGGCCTGCTCGTGGTGCTCGACGACCTGCACGCCGCCGATCCCGACTCGCTGCTGCTGCTGCGTTACCTCGCGGGGGCGCTCGCGCCGACCCGGGCGCTGCTGGCCGCCACCTCGCGGCCGTACGAGCACGATCCGGGCCTGGTCGCGGCCGTGGCGGAGCTGGCCCGCATGCCGGGTTTCACCAGGCTGGACCTGTCCGGGCTGGACGAAGCGGCGCTGGCCGCGCTGGTGCGCCGGGAGACCGGGGCCGAGCCGGCTCCGGACGAGCTCGCCGCGCTGCTGGGCCGCACCGGGGGCAACCCGTTCTTCGCCATCGAGCTGCTGCGCCACGGCGGGACCGGGGAGCTGCCGCCGACCGTCCGGGACACGCTGCGCCTGCGGCTGGACGCCGTGCCGGGGCCGGCGCGCGACCACCTGGACGTGCTCGGTGTCGCGGGGCAGGACCTGGCGGTGCCGCTGCTGGCCGAGGTGCTGGGGGTGACCGCGGCGCAGGCGGCCGAAGCGCTGCTGCCCGCGTACGCGGCGCGGCTGGTGGTGGAGACGGGGCCGGGGCGGGTCGGGTTCGCCCACCCGCTGTTCGCCGAGGTCGGCTATGCGGTGCTGGCGCCGCCGCGGCGGGCGGGGCTGCATGCGCGCCTGGCCGGGGCGTTGGAGCGGCTCGGCGGGGCGGCGCCGGCCGAGATCGCCTACCACTACGGGCATGCGGCGAGCCTGGGGTACGCCGACGACCACCTGCGGTGGCTGCTGCGGGCCGCCGACGACGCGACCCGGCGGCTGGCCTACGAGGATGCGCTGGCGCACCTGGACCAGGCCGCGGCGCGGCTGGCCGGGCGGGCCGGGACGGCCGGCGAGGAGCTGGCGGTGCAGCTGCGGCGGGCGGCGCTGCTGCAGGTCACCGTCGGGATCGGCAGCGACGCCGTGGACCGGGCCTGCGTGCGGGCACGGGAGCTGCTGGGACAGGTGCCGCCGGGCGCGGACCTGACCTCGGCGCGGTGGATGCTCGGCGAGCTGGCCGCCAACCGGGCCGAGTACGCGATCTGCCTGGAGCTGGCCGCACCGCTGGCCGCCGACGCCGCGCCGCTGACCCGCGCCGCGGGCACCTACCTGCTGGGCGCGGCCTGCTACTTCGTGGGCCGGCTCGCCGAGGCCGAGCAGCACCTGACGAGCTCGGCGGAGCTGCTGTCCGGCATGGACCCGCAGGTGCTGGGCCCGGAGGTGGCGCGGCGGCCGGCGCTGGCCGCGTACAACTTCCGGGCGCTGGTGCGGTCGCTGCGCGGGGACCGGGCGGCCGCCGAGGCGGACCTGGCGGCGGCCGTGGCGCTGGCCGACCGGCTCGACGACCCCTACGGCCGGGCCAACGCCCGCCTCTACGCGGCCTGGCTGGAGTGGCAGGAGCTGGACGCCGCCCGCGGGCACGCCGCCGCGCTCCGGTTCCGGGAGCTGGGCCTGACGTACGGCATGCCGCACTTCGTCACCACGGCGGAGCTGTTCACGGCGTGGGCGGACGTGTACGCAGGCGACCTCACCCAGCGGGAGCGGATGCGCGCGGCGTACGAGGACCTGTACCGGCTGGGGCTGCGCGCCACCCGTACCCTCTCGCTCGGCGCGATGGCCAACGCCCTGCTGGCCGTCGGTGACCGCGCGGGCGCGGCCCGGCTCGCGCAGGAGGGGCTGGAGCTGGCCGAGCAGACCGGCGAGCGGGTCTTCCTCGCCGAGCTGCTGCGGGCGCGCGCCCTCGCGACGGGCGACCCGTCCGGCCTGGCCGCCGCTGCCGCCGTCGCGGCCGAGCAGGGCGCCCGCCTGCTCGCCGACCGCGTCGCGGCGGTCTTCCCGCCGGCCTGAGCTGCCCGGTCCGCCCGGGACCCGGTGGTGCGGCCGGGTCGAAGACCTCCGGCGCGGCGGCGGCCGGGTCGCGCACCTCCGGCGGGGCCGCCGCCGGGCCGTCCATGCGCCGTGCCCGGCGGATCGGCTGGTCAGCGCCCGTGGAGGCGGCGGCTCCACGCGGGCTCCACGCCGCCTCCACGGGCAGCGGCTGCACTGGACACGTCGTGATCGCCGATCCGTTGAGGAGCACCCGTGTCCACCCCCGCAAGCCATGCCGACGTCGACGTGCTCATCGTCGGCTGCGGCCCCGTCGGCGCGCTCACCGCGAACCTGCTCGGCAGGCGCGGTGTCACCACCCTGGTGGTCGAGCGCAGCCGCGAACCGCACGGCCAGCCCCGCGCCTTCTCCTGCGACGACGAGGCGCTGCGGATCTACCAGCAGGCAGGGCTGCTGGCCGAGGTACGCGACGGGATGCGCACCGCCGGGCTGGTCGACTACACCGACGGCGCCGGGCGGCCGTTCGCGCAGATCACGCTGGACGACGTCGACTTCGGCCTGGGCCACCCGCCGCTGCAGTTCTTCGACCAGCCCCGGCTCGAGCATGCGCTGCGGGCGGGGCTGGGCCGCTTCCCGCACGTGGAGCTGCGGCTCGGCGTGGCGCTGGAGGCGCTGCACACCGGCGCCGGCGGCGTGACCGCACGGGTACGCGATTTGGCCGGCGGGCACCTCCAGCAGGTGCGGGCCCGGTACGTGCTCGGCTGCGACGGCGCGCGTAGCACCACCCGCGAGCTGGCCGGCATCGCGCTGCGCGGGTCGAAGTACGCCGAGCCGTGGCTGGCCGTCTCCGGTGACCTGCCGCCGGACGCGGTGCGGCTGGACCGGACACGGTTCGTGTGCGACTGGCGGCGACCGGCGTTCGTGTCACCCGCGGCCGACGGCGGCCACCGGCTGGAGTTCATGCTGCGCGCCGGGGAGACCGCCGCGCAGGTCGAGCAGCCCGCGGCGGTCGCCGAGCTGGTCGCCCCGTACGTCGACCCGGAGCGGTTCCAGGTGCGCCGGGCCGCGGTGTACACGTTCAACCACCTGGTCGCCGAGCGCTGGCGGGCCGGGCGCGTCTTCCTGCTCGGCGACGCCGCGCACCAGATGCCGCCGTTCATGGGGCAGGGCCTGTGCAGTGGGCTGCGCGACGCGGCCAACCTGGTGTGGAAGCTGCACCTGGTGCTGGGCGGGCGGGCCGGTGAGCCGCTGCTCGACACGTACGAGCAGGAGCGGCGCCCGCACACCGAGGAGATGGCCCGGATCACCGTACGGGTGGGCAGCATCTTCCTGGCCCGCAGCCGGGCCGGGGCGAAGCTGCGCGACGTGGTGCTGCGCGGTGTGCAGCTCATCCCGCGGGTGCGCCGCTTCGTGCGGCGGTTCGAGTTCAAGCCGCTGCCGGTGCACCGCCGCGGCTGGCACGTCGGCGGCCGGCCGGCCGGGACGATGTTCCCGCAGCCGCGGGTGACGGTCGCGGGCGCCGCGGGGCCGGTGCCGCTGGACGAGGTGCTCGGCGACGGGTTCGCGGTCGTCGGGCCCGCGGTGGGTCCGGCCGTGGCCGCCGATCCGCGCTGGCGCGGCCTGCCGGTGCGGTTCGTGCGGGTGTGCCCGCCGGGGTACGCGCCGGGCGTGGCCGACCGCGACTACCACGAGGTCGCCGACGTGGACGGGCGGCTGGCGCAGTGGTTCACCCGGCACGGTTGCGGGCTGGTCGTGCTGCGACCGGACCGGTTCGTGTACGCCGCCGCCGACGGCACCGATGTGGACCAGGTGAGCAGGACGCTGGCCACGGCGCTGGCGAGCGGCCGCGGCGAGGCGGTGCGGCCGGGCGGCGCCTGACCGACCGCGACGGGACTCAGCCGCGCCCCTCAGCGCGCGCCTGGATGAACCGGCTGGTGGACGGCAGGAGCAGCAACAGTGTGATCAGGAGCGGGATGGTGGCGAAAAGGGCGAACGTCACCACGTCCTTGGCGACCCACCACGCCGGCAGGCCCGCGGTCGACGGATACACCGAAAAGGTCCCCGCCCCCGCGCAACAACAGCCCAACCCGACGGTCGACATCGTGGTCACGCCGACGATCCGCGCGGCTCTCGAACCTCTGGCCAGGAAATACGCAAGCAGGGAGCAGGCCGCCGCCACGGCGAGCGACAGCACACAGATCACGAATATCCGCAGCGTGAAGCCATCACGGCTGAACCAGTGATCGGTGGAGCCTTCGCCGGATGTGGCCACGGCGAAGGCGGCCACGATGTCGCGATTGGTGGCGGTGATGAAGCCGTTGACTCCGAGAACGAGCGCGAGCAGGAGACTCAGCACGCACGCCGTCAGCACCGCGCCGGGGGCCTTCGACCCGGATGCCGGCAGCTCGCCGGGCGACACCGCGGCGCCGCGGCTCCGGGAGCCGGCACTCGGGCGGTCGGTCGTGCGCAGCGTACGCAGGGTGATCAGAAGGCTGAAGAACGCGATCAGTGTGCCTGCGATCCCGGCGATCCAGGAACCGACCTCCAACGCGGCCAACCTCGACTCCCATTCCGCACGCGTTCGCCGATCAACGCCTCTGAGCGGTGGCACGGTTGCCTGATCGACGCCGCTCGCATGTTATCCGTCCCTGACGGACCGCAGCCCCCGCCCGAAACTGTCGGATAGCGGACCTGCCCCGGCGCCGTCCCATGCGGTGAGAAGCGAGCCGGTGCGCGGCCCTGCCGCAAGCGACGTTCACCCGGTCGCCGTCCCGGCGGTGGCCGGGCGAGTCCGTCAGGACTTGGTGAGGACCGCCCTTTCGCGGGGCCGGTGCCACTCCTGGAGCGGATGGAGCATCGATGAGACGACTACGGCTGCCACTGGGGCCGGCGATGCCGGCCGCACTCGCCGTCACGGGACCGCCGGCCCCCGCGGCCGGTGCGGGCCCCGGGCAGTACAGCGGCACCGGCTGCAGCGCCGGCCCGCCGCCCCCAGGGCCGATCTCCTCCGGCATCGACACGCTCGTCCACGGCAGTCGGGTCAACCTGCGCTGGACCTCTGCGTCCGCGACAGAGCGCGCTACCACCACCACCGCCTTCGGAAAGGAGTTCCGATGCGCCGCTTCCTGATGGTCCTCGGCTCGTACTGCCTGGGCTTCGCCTCGATCCTGGTCGTGTTCGGCATCGTTTACCTGAACCGGGACGCGTCGCCGGTGGCGTACCGCTCGTCGGTACCGCCGCTGTCCACCGGCGAGTCCATCATCGCGATGTTCGCCGTGTACCTGATCGCCCTGGTGCTGGGCATGGCGCTCAGCGCGCCGTACGCCATCGACCCGCCCGACACCCAGATCGTCTTCGGCTGGCTCGTGCCGATCGTCTTCGTGCCGGTCATCTGGGCGTTCAAGCTCGTCGACCTGATCGGGTACCTGCAGCTCAAGTTCTGCTGGTGGCTGCTGTCCCTGCTGTGGCACCGGGTCCGCCCGCTGGCACGGCAGCAGCCCTCGCCCCCAGCGCCGTACGGTCCCGGCCCGTATTCCGTACCTCAGCAGGCGGGGCCGGTCGGCCCCTCCTGGCAGCGGGACCCGTCCGGCCGCTACCCGCAGCGCTACTGGAACGGCCAGGCATGGACCGAGCACGTCGCCAACGCCGGCGTCGTCATGAACGATCCCCTGTGAACCGCCCAACCGAGGGACGCCGTTCACCGGCTTCCGGGGGACGGGCGCCACCGACGTGGATGTCGTCAAGCAAACGGGATCCGGCAGCCGCCCTCAGCACAGTGCGCGGGTCCGGCGGCTGCCCGCCATGACGCCGCCCTGCCCGAACCCCAGGACTCCCCCCGTTGACGCATTCGCGAACACCGATTTACGATGTGGCCCTTCGGCGAACAGCACAGGTCTTCCCTGCCCGCTCGTCCCCGCCTGGGAGCGCCCGCATGAGTCGCCGCCGAAGCATCCTGCCCGCCATCGTCGCCCTCGCCGCCCTGGTCCTGTCGACCTCGGTCGCCGCGCCCGCGTCCGCCGCACCCCGGTTCCGGGTGCTGGTCTTCTCCAAGGTCACGAACTTCTACCACGACTCGATCCCCGCCGGGGTCGCCGCCGTGCAGCAGCTCGGCGCCGCTCACAACTTCGAGGTCGAGGCCACGACCGACGCCGCGGCGTTCACCGACGCCAACCTGGCCCGGTTCGACGCGCTGGTCTTCAACAACACCAACTCCACCCCCGCCTCGGGCGCCCTGCTCAACGCGTCGCAGCGGCTGGCCCTGCAGAACTTCGTCCGCGGCGGCGGAGGCTGGGCGGGGCTGCACGCCGCGTCGGCCAGCGAGCGCGACTGGGCGTGGTATGACGGCCTGGTCGGCACGATCTTCGACTACCACCCGGACTTCACCGCGACCGGCGGGGTGTTCCCGGGGCGGATCAAGGTGCTCGACCGCGTGCACCCGTCCACCCGCAACCTGCCTGAGCTGTGGGAACACAGCGAGGAGTGGTACAACTGGAAGACCAACCCGACCGGCCGGGTGCACACCCTCGCCCAGATCAAGGTCCGTGACGGCATCTCCGGCCTGGACGAGGGCGTCGACCACGCGTATTCGTGGTGCCAGAACTACGACGGCGGCCGGTCCTGGTTCACCGCGGGCGGGCACAGCATCTCCTCGTTCAGCAACGCGCTGTTCCTCGACCATCTGCGCTGGGGCATCGAGTGGGCCGCGGGTGCGGTCGCCGGTGACTGCAGCGCCACCCAGCACGGGCAGTTCCAGCGCGTGCCGCTGGTCGACGAGGACCTGGCCGACCCGTTCGAGCTGGCCGTCGCGCCCGACCGGCGCGTGTTCTACATCCAGCGCACCGGCGCCGTGAAGGTCATCGACCAGGCCACCCTGGCGGTGACCACCCTGATCGACTTCGCGTACACGCCCACCCAGACCAGCCAGTCCGACGGGCTGCTCGGCCTGACCCTGGACAACAACTTCGCCACCAACAACTGGCTCTACCTGCTGTGGTCGGACAAGACGCTGAACCAGCTGAACCTGTCCCGGTTCACCGTCAGCGGGAGCTCGATCGCGCTGAGCTCGGAGAAGCGGCTGCTGACCATCCCGACGCTGCGCGGGGAGGCCCGCGCCAACTCGCACATGGGCGGCTCCATCGCCATGGGCCGCGACGGCAACCTGTACGCCGCGATCGGCGACAACACCGACCCGTTCGAGTCCAGCGGCTACACCCCGATCGACGAGCGGGCCGGGCGGCGGGCGTTCGACGCCCAGGGCACCTCCGGCAACACCAACGACCTGCGCGGCAAGATCCTGCGGATCCGGCCGCAGGCCGACGGCACCTATACCGTCCCCACGGGCAACCTGTTCGCGCCGGGCACCGCCAAGACCAGGCCGGAGGTGTACGCGATGGGCTTTCGCAACCCGTTCCGGATCACCGTCGACCCGCTGTCCAACGCGGTGCTCGTCGCCGACTACGGCCCGGACGCGACGGCGGCCAACGCCAACCGGGGGCCGGAGGGCACGGTCGAGTTCAACCGGGTGACCAGCGCCGGCAACTACGGCTGGCCGTACTGCATCGGCAACAACATCGCCTTCAACGACTACAACTTCGCCACCGGCGTCTCCGGGGCGAAGTTCAACTGCGCCGCCCCGGTCAACAACTCCCCCAACAACACCGGCCTGACCACCCTGCCCGCCGCCCGCGTCGCCCTGGTCTGGTACGCCTACTCCGCCTCGGCCCAGTTCCCCGAGGTCGGCACGGGCGGCGGCGGCCCGATGGGTGGCCCGGTCTACGACTACGACCCGGCCAACCCGCGGATCTCGAAGTTCCCCGAGTACTTCGAGGGCAAGTGGATCGTCTACGAGCTGACCCGGGGCTGGTGGAAGACGCTGTCGACCCACCGGACCGGGCAGACGTTCACCGACCCGCGCTTCGGCCCCACCACCCCCGGCGCCCTGCAGTCGATCAACGGAATCTTCGCGGGCATGAGCTGGATCCAGCCGTTCGAGGCCGAGTTCGGGCCCGACGGGTCGCTGTACGTCATCGACTTCGGGGCCGGGTCCGGCAGCGGACGCGGCGGCTCCAACGAGGGCGCGGGCATCTACCGCATCGACTACGTGGCCAACGGCGTGCCACCCACCGCGAAGATCACCGCGAGCCGGGACAACGGGCCCGCGCCGCTGGCCGTGACGTTCTCCAGCGCCGGCTCGGTCGGGGCGAGCAGTTACGCGTGGGACTTCGACGGCAACGGCACCGTCGACTCCACCGCCGCCAACCCGTCGCACACGTACACCACCAGGGGCCGGTTCAGCGCGCGGCTGACCGTCACCGGCGCGGCCGGGCTGACCGCCGTCGCCAGCACCGAGATCACCGTCGGCAACACCCGGCCGACGGTCACCATCAACGTGCCGCAGGGCGGCTTCTTCGAGTTCGGCGACCGCATCCCGTACACGGTCACGGTCACCGACCCGGAGGACACCGCCATCGACTGCAACCGCGTCGTGGTGCAGACGCTGCTCGGCCACGACTCGCACGCCCACCCGCTGGACAACTACGTCGGCTGCGCCGGCACGCTGGTCACCGAGTCCGGCGGCGGCGACGGGCACGGCCCCGGCACCAACCTGTTCACCCTGATCAGCGCGCAGTACACCGACGCGGGCGCGACTGGCGCCCCGGCGCTGGTCGGCTCGCTGCAGGTCGAGCTGCAGACCCGCTCGATGGAGGCCGAGCACTTCGACGCCTCCTCCGGCGTGACCGTGTTCGACCGGGCGACCGCGCAGGCGGGCCGCCGGCTCGGCGACCTCGACAACGGCGACTGGATCAACATCGGCCCGGTCAACCTGCAGAACATCAGCGGCGTCGTGGTCGGCGCCAGCTCCGCGGGCACCGGCGGGACCGTCGAGTTCCGCAACGGCTCGCCCACCGGCGCGCTGCTGGGCACCGCGACCATCCCGGTCACCGGCAGCTACGACTCGGTGGTGTCGCCGACCGTCGCGCTAGCCAACCCGGGCGGCACCTTCACGCTGTACCTCAAGTTCGTGAAGTCCGGGCAGACCGGCGACCCCGACATCATGGCCCTGGACTGGCTGCGCTTCAACGGCCGCGGCGTGAAGGCGGAGTCCGGCGCGACGCTGTCGGTCACCGCCACGCCCACCACCGGCACCGGCCCGCTGACCGTCAACTTCACCAGCACGTCGGCGGCGCCGCCCGGACGCACCATCGTGGACCGCGAGTGGCGCTTCGGCGACAACACCGCCCCGGTCCACGCCGCCACGGCCGGCCATGTCTACACCCGCAAGGGCGTCTACACCGCGTGGCTGACCCTGACCGACAGCGTCGGGGCCACCCACTCCAGCAGCGTCGTCATCACCGTGAACTGACCCGTGGTCCGGCGGGCCGCAAGGCCCGCCGGACCACGGCGGTCGCAGAGCACGCCGGATGTCACCGGGCCGTGCCCGAGCGGCGCTTGGCGAAGACGTCGAAGGCCACGGCCGCGAGCAGCACCAGGCCCTTGAACAGCATCACCCGCTCGCTGGGGGCACCGATGAGCGACATGCCGTTGTTGATGACACCCATGATCAGACCGCCGGTGATGGCGCCGACGACCCGGCCGACGCCGCCCTGCACCGCCGCGCCGCCGATGAAGGCCGCGGCGATGGCGTCCAGCTCGAACCCGTTGCCGGCGGTCGGTCCGGCCTGGTTGAGGCGTCCGGCGAAGACCATGCCCGCGATGGAGGCGAGCACGCCCATGTTGACGAACAGCCAGAACGTCACGGACTTGACCTTGATGCCGGACAGGGTGGCGGCGTTGAGGTTGCCGCCGATGGCGTAGATGTGGCGGCCGTACACGACGCGGTCGGTCAGCAGCGTGTACGCCAGCACCAGCACGGCGAGCAGGACGAGCACCCACGGCAGGTTCTTGAACCGGGCCAGCTGCACGATGACGGTCATGACGACGACGGCGGCCAGGGCCAGCTTGGCGACGAACACCGCGGTCGGCTCGACGGCCTGGCCGTAACGCAGCCGCCCGGCGCGGCCGCGCCACTGGGTGACCACGATGCCGGCGACGAACGCGAGCCCGATGATGAGGGTGAACAGGTCCGCGCCGTCGAGCGGGCCGAGGCCGATGTTGCCGAGGTAGGTGGGCATGAACCCGTTGGCGATCGTGCGGACCTCGTCGGGGAACGGCCCGATGCCCTGGTTGCCGAGCACGGCTAGTGCTTTGACCGGGAAGGTTCGCCGGGTTGGTTGCCGGTCTCTGAGCCGGCACGTGCTGCGTGCTATCCGTTCACGTGTTCCGGTGCCAGCG
>NZ_JBFAOU010000203.1:0-13523 GCF_040675365.1 Catellatospora sp. NPDC049609
CCACTCGTCTTGCCCCCCCCCGGCGGGGGGCCCCCCGGCGGGGGCCCGGCGCTTCCGGGGGGGGCCGGCGCCCCGGCCCGCGGGGGGGGGCCGGGGCGGGGGTCCCGGCTCGCGGTCCGGGCGGCCGCGAGCCGGGTGGGGTGGTGCTAGATGCGCTGCCAGAGCGCGGGGGTGTTCGGCGGCTCCCAGCCGGCGAGCGCGGTGTGCGCCTGCAGGCAGCGGTAGCTCAGGCCGCCGTAGGTGACGGTCGCGCCGACACCGTAGGCGGTGCCGGCCGCCCAGGTCCCGCCGCCGGGGTTGGTCGGCGGCGTCGGCGACGGCGCGGGCGGCGTGGGGGAGGGCGGCGGCGGGGTGGGGTTGCCGCCGCCACCACCGCTGCCTACCTGCAGATCCACGCAGGAGTAGAACGCCATCGCCGTGTCGTAGATGTTCCACCGGGCCAGCACGGTGAACCGGCCGGTGCGCCCGCCGAGGCTGACGTTGTGCGAGACCGTCGCGCCGGGCTGGGCGCCGTTGTCATTGAACACCGCGATGCGGGTGCTCCCGACGAAGTACTCCCAGGTGCTGGTGCGGTGGCGGGCGGTCAGCACCCAGTTGAACGACACGTTGTTGCCGACCGAGGTGGCCGGCCAGTTCTTGCTGTTGTCGTTGAGCACGGCGAACCGGCTGCCGCCGCCGTTGCACTGCATCGAGCCCTTCGGGGCCTCGACGCTCTGCGGCTCCCACACGATGTCGCCGCAGCCGGTGACCCGGCCCTGGGCGCACATCGCCTGCCGGCTGGGCGGTGCGGAGATGTACCCGTGGGCGCTGGCAGGGGTGGCGACCAGACCGGACGCCAGAACGGTGAAGATGGACAGGACGGGTAGGACGATCCGTTTTCTCATGGCTCCTCCTCGCTGTTGCGCGGGATGGATCGACCGGGCGAGTGCCGGTGTCGTGAGAGGAGACATCGACACTCGTTCACAAGAACATAAATTAAACAGTCCTAACTGTAAATACGGTTAACTGAGTTCTGGCTTAAACTTGGCATAGAGAACGGGCCTGTTCCGCGCTGCGGAACAGGCCCGTCGAGGACGCCGGCTCAGCCGGCCAGGTGGCCCCAGCGGCTCTCCAGCTCCTCCCAGGCGCCCCGCGCCACGGCCTCGCCGTTGATCAGCACGACGACCTGGTCCGCCTGGACCAGTGCGGCCCGCTTGGAGGTCGAGCCCACCACCGTCACGCCGTGCGCGCGCAGCGCCTGCCACAGCTGCAGCTCCGTGGTGACGTCGAGCGCGGACGACACGTCGTCGGCGATCAGCAGCTCGGTGCCGGGAGCCAGCGCGCGGGCCAGGGCCAGGCGCTGCAGCTGCCCGCCGGACAGCCGGGTGCCCTTGTGCCCGATCAGCAGCTCCATCCCGCTGCCCGCCGCCGCCAGGTCGTGCTCCAGCTGCGCGGTCGCCACCGCGGCGGCGGCGTCCACGTCGTGCCCGAGCCGGATGTTGTCGCTGACCGTGCCGGACAGCACCCGCGGCAGCTGGGCCACGTACCCGACCTGGTTGGGGCGCAGGAACAGCTCCGGGTCGGTGATCTGCTCACCGTTCCAGCGCAGCTGGCCGTCGTGGTGGACGATGCCCGCCAGCGCCCGCAGCAGCGACGACTTGCCCGAGCCCACCGGGCCGAGCACCAGCACCAGGTCGCCGCGCTCCACGGTGAGGTCGACCCCGCGTACGCCCACCGTGCCGTCCTCGTGCACCGCACCGAACCCGGCGAGGTCCAGCCGGCGCAGCGGATGGCGGGGCGCGGCCACCGGGCCGGGGGCGGTGCCCGCGGAGATGTCGACGTCGGGCACCGAGGCGGAGTACGCCGCGACACCCGCCATCGACACCGTGCGCTTCGTCCAGACCCGGGCCGAGGGCAGCTGGGAGACCAGCGAGGCGGTGGTCCAGGCGAACCAGCGCGCCGAGCCCAGCGTCGACACCGCCACCAGGGTCGCGCCCGCGGCCAGGTCACCGGCCATGTAGAGCGACCACACGGCGATCGGCAGCAGGCCCGACAGCAGCGCCGGGGTCGAGCGCGCCCAGACCTGGGTGGAGATCTCCCGCCGCTGCCGCTCGCTGCGCGCGGTGTCCAGCCGGGCCAGCTCGGTCAGCACCGGCCGGGTCGCCCCGGCCAGCTTCACGGTGCGGGCCGACGACAGCGAGGACACCAGGAACGTCGCGAACGCGGCCCGGGCCGCGACGGTGTGCGCCGCCGAGCGTTTCAGCACCGGCGCGAAGATCAGCGCGGTCAGCCCGGAGACGAGCATCGTGCCCGCGAAGAACAGCGCCGGCACGATCGAGCCGGACACCAGGGTCATCGCCACGAGGACGAATACCGACAGCGACTGGTCGACCAGGTTGTCGGCCAGCAGCACCACCCGCTCGGTGTCGCCGCCCTGCGCCACCACCTCGGCGGGGGTGTGCGAGCTGACCCGGCGCGGCCCGGTCTGCCCGTGCACGAGCCGTACGTTGATGCGCAGCATCTGGCGCACCCACCACTCCGGGTAGCGCACACCGGCGATGAAACCCGCCGGGGTCGTGATCATCAGGCCGGCGACGATGCCCAGCGCCGGCCACCACATGCTGCCCGTGCCGTCGACCAGGTCCGACCACAGCCACGGCAGCACCGTGCCGTCCAGGCCGAACAGCAGCATGATCGCGAACATGGCGACGCCGAACAGGCCGAACCGGGCGTCGTTGACGGTCAGCCGGTAGATCTCGCGCAGCGTGCGCACCCGCGGCGGGTCCGGCAGCGGCGGCGGGTCGGCCTTCGGCGGCGCGACCAGGCCGGGCTCGTCACCGTCGGTGCCGCGGGCCGGCTCCGGGCCGCCCAGGCGACCGGCTCCGGCCGACGACCCGGCGGCGGCCTCCCGGCCGGTGGCCATGCCACCGGCCAGCACCAGCTCGCCGTCGGGTGACGCGGCAGGGCTGCCGGTGAGCAGCTCGAACTCCGTCCCGCTGCTGGCCAGCAGCTCGGCGAAGCGCTGCGACTCCGACAGCGGCCCGGCCTCGACGACCCGGCCGTCGGCCAGCACCACGACCTCGTCGCAGGCGCGCAGCGACGACAGCCGGTGCGCGATGACGATGCCGATCCGGCCGTGCAGCAGCCGCTCGGCGGCGTGCTGGACGCGGGCCTCGGTCACCGGGTCCATCCGGGCGGTGGCCTCGTCGAGGATCACCACCTGCGGGTCGCGGACCAGGATCCGGGCGAACGCGACCAGCTGCTCCTGGCCCGCGGACAGCTTCTGGCCGCCCTCACCCAGCCGGGTGTCCAGGCCGTCGGGCAGCGTCTGCACCCAGGAGGCGAGGCCCAGCTCGTCCAGCGCCCGGCCGGCCGCGTCCAGCAGCTCCGGGTCGAACAGGGCGATGTTCTCGGCCAGCGTGCCGGCGAGGATCTCGGTGCGCTGCGGCACGATCGCGGTCCACCGCCGCAGCTGCTCCACGTCCAGGTCGAGCAGGTCCACCCCGCCCAGGAAGACCGTGCCCCGCGGCACGTCCACCGCGCGGGTCAGCACCTTGGCCAGCGTCGACTTTCCGGAGCCGGTGCGGCCGACGATCGCGTACGAGCGTCCCGGCGCGAACGTCAGATCCAGCTCGTGCAGCACCGGCCGGCGCCGGTCGGCGGCGTAGCTGAAGGTCAGCCCGCGCACCTCCAGCCGCCCGGCGCGCGGCGCGTCACCGCCGGTCGGCTCCTGCGGGACGTCGCGCAGCAGCTGTACCCGGGCCCACGCGCCCAGCGCGTACTGCACCTCCGGCAGCATGCGGCTGACCTGCTCGACGGTGCCGCCGAACGCCAGCGCGAGCAGCCACACGCCGGTCAGCTGGGCGGCGTCGACGCGGCCCGCGGCCAGCGCCCAGACGCCGCCGAGCACCACCAGCGCGATGCCGGCCCGGGTCACGCCCGAGGCGATCGTGGTGACCCGCGACGACATCCGCCACACCCGGCGCCCGCGCCGCAGCACCTCCCCGGCCCGCTCGGCGACCAGTCGCAGCACGTACGGGCGGCCCAGGCTGGTGCGTACGTCGTCCTGGCCGTGCACGGCCTCCTCGGTCACCGCGGCCAGGTCGGACCAGGCCTCCTCCTCGGTCATCCGGGCGGGGCCGATGGCCGCGGTCGACCTGCGCAGCGCGGCCGCCAGGGAGCCGGTCAGCAGCAGCATGACCAGGCCCGCGGGCCACCACACCACGAACGCGGTGACCAGGGACAGCACCGCGACCGCCGCCGACTGCACGATGCGCACGCCGTTGCCGCGCAGCTGCGAGCCGACCTGGTACACGTCGCTGTCGATGCGGTCGAGCAGCTCGCCGACGGGCGTGTGCTCCAGCGCGGGCAGCGACTGGCCGAACGCGACCCGGCACAGCCGGCGGCGCACGTCGGCCGTCCAGTCCGCGGTGATCCGCGACATGAGCAGGCCGAGGGCGAGATCGCCCAGCACCACCACGGCCAGCGCGGCGGCCAGCGCGGCGAACGCGGTGAAGGACCGGTCCACCAGCACGGACCCGGCCAGTGGGGCGGACACGGCGGCCGCCGCGGCACCAGCCACGATGATTAACAGGACGATGGCGGTACGGCGTGGAGACGTGGCCCACAGGTCACGGAACAGACGCATCGAGGGCCCCTTGCACGCGGTTTGAACTGGTCCCCAGCATGCAAGGTGGCGCGGGTGGGCCTCAACACAATTACGCGCGGGCCACGTGGTGATCACCACAGCCGGGCGGGTTCACCGCGCGGGCGGCACCTGCGACAACAGCCCCAGGAACGCGCCGGGATGGATGATCGGGATGCGGTGCCGCCGCGCCTGCCGCGCCTTGCCCGACATGGTGTCGGGATCGGCGGCCACCAGCAGCCGGGTGGTGCGGGTGACCCCGCGGCCCACGGTCAGCCCCGCCGCCCGCGCGCGCTCCTCCCACAGCTCCCGGGGCTCGGCGGTCTGCCCGGTGAACACCACGGTGTCGCCCGGCAGCAGGCGGAACGGGGGCGCGGGCAGCGGCCGGGTGCTGCGCCGGTGCTCCGGGTCCGGCCCGGGGTCGAGCACCGCCTCGACGTCGGAGCGGGCCAGGCCGAGCAGCGCCGCGACCGTGTGCAGGTCGGCGCGCTCCACGTCGCTCACGGCGCCGTCGTCGCGGGCCTCGGCCGCCAGTGCCTGCAGGTAGCGCCGGTGCAGGCCGAGCACCTCGGCCCGGCTCAGCCCCAGCTGCCGCGCGGCCTCGACGAGCGCGTCCGCCTCCACCGTCGACACGTGCCGGTCGAGCAGCGCGTGGTCGAGCAGGGACAGGTAGGCGTCGGCCTGCGGCGGCGACGGCACCCGCGGCAGCCGGTCGACGAGCCGGGTGAGGAAGTGCTCCGCCACCTCGTGCCGGTGCCGCCGGGTCACCGGCAGCACGTCGGCCTCGGTCAGCTCCGGCCAGGTCAGCGCCGAGGCGTCGAGCACCAGCTGCTGCCACGGTGGCGGGGTGCCGACCCGGTTCAGGTAGCGCGACAGCAGCCCGGCCGCCGCCCGCGCGTCGTCGAGCGCGCTGTGCGCCCGCTGCTGCGGGATGCCCGCGGCCAGGCAGCAGTCGCGCAGGCTGCGGCCGGCGTTCGGCAGCAGCTGCGCGGCCAGCTGCATGGTGCACAGGCCGTACTCGCGCCCGACCGGCGCCCGCAGGTCGAGGCGGGCGTACTCCGCGACGAGGAACGCGGCGTCGAAGGCGAGGTTGTGCGCGACCACCACCCGGTCGCGCAGCAGCAGGCCGATCCGTCCGGCCAGGTCGGCGAAGACGGGCGCGCGCCGCGCCTCGGCGGCGGTGATGCCGTGCACGTGCTGCGGTCCGAGGTCGCGCTCGGGGTTGACCAGGCTGGACCAGTCCCCGGTGACCCGCCCGGCGGCGTCGACGTGCACGATCGCGATCTCGCAGATCCGGTCGTGCCAGCTCGTGCGCAGGCCGGTGGTCTCCACGTCGATCACCGCGTACATGCCGTCACCTCTGCTGTGCCGTCGGCGGGGTGCCCTTCCACATCCGGGGTCCAGGACCTCACCGTAGGTCCTGGCGGCGGCCGCCGGCCTCGGCCGAAGGCACCCCGCCTCATCCGCCGTCCGTGGACGACCGGCCGGGCCGCGCGGCCCGCCCCGACAATAGTCCTATCAGGACCGGCGCTCGTTCCGGTCGCGCCGCGCCGCCTTGCGGACTCCGCTCGCCACCTGCTGGGCCAGGTCGGCACGGGAGAGCGCGTCGTACCTGACGCGCACGGCGACGACGCGGTCGGGCAGGGCGAGCTGCGCGGCGTCGCGGTCGAACGCCTGGAGGAACCCGGCCGCACCGGGGCCGCCCGCCTCCCAGACGAGCACGGCGTGCCGTGCCGGGACCACACCTCGGCCCGGTGCCGCCGGCGGTCGTCGCGCGCGCCGATGACCAGCCCGACCACGGCGAGGGCGACCAGCGCGAGCGCGCCCGCGGTGCGCAGTGCATCCATACCCGGAAATGTGTCACAGCCGCGCACGGCCCGGTCCCGGCTAAGCTGGGATGATGATCAATGAGGAGGGTGGGCCCGTGCTGCGCCGCGCGCGGCAGGACGACGCCGCGGCGGTGGCGGTGATCTGGCGGGACGGCTGGCGCGACGGGCACCTGGGTCACGTGCCCGAGGAGCTGGTGGCGATCCGGACGCCGGAGTCGTTCGCCGTGCGCGCGGCGCAGCGGGTCGGCGACGTCACCGTCGCCGTCGTGGACGGCGTGGTGGCGGGGTTCATCATGGTCGTCGGCGACGAGGTCGAGCAGGTGTACGTCGGCGCGGCGCACCGCGGCGGCGATGTCGCGCCCGCGCTGCTGGCCGAGGCGGCCCGGCAGGTGCGGGCGAACGGGCACGACCGGGCCTGGCTCGCGGTCGCCGCCGGCAACGCCCGCGCCCGCCGCTTCTACGCCCGCGAGGGCTGGACCGACGAGGGCGCCTTCGACTATCCGGCGCACGCCTCCGGCGGTCCGATCCCGGTGCCCTGCCACCGGTACGCCAAACCGGTGTGAGCCCGGAACGGTCCGTCACCCGGCGTCCAATGTGGCAGTACGCCTGCGCCGCAGGTGACGGCGCGATTTAAGTGATCTTTAAGTCCGTCCGTCTTGACGGGACAGTGACCGCTGCCTATGGTGCGATCGTAAGTTAGTTTTCCTATCTGTTTCCGGCGACCGTCGCGTCGCGACACCGGCCGGACCTCCGATGCCCCCGTGGAGGCGCGTATGTCACGGAAGATGAGAAACCTCCTCGCCGCAGGCGCGGTGACCGCGCTCGCGGCGATGTCGCTGGCGGTCGCGGTCAGCACCGCCGGCGCGGCCGGCACGCCCACGGCCACCTTCACCAAGGTGTCCGAATGGGGCTCCGGGTTCGAGGGCCGCTACACCATCGTCAACGGCGGCACCACCACGCTCAGCACCTGGCAGGTGTCGTTCACCCTGCCCTCGGGCACCTCCATCAGCTCGCACTGGGACGCCAACCGCTCCGGCAGCGGCCAGCAGGTCGTCTTCGGCAACGTCGGCTGGAACGGCAACGTCGCGCCGGGCGCCTCGGTCACCTTCGGCTTCATCGGCGTCGGCTCCGGCAGCCCGAGCGGCTGCCTGCTCAACGGCCAGCCCTGCGCGGGCGGCACCCAGCCCAGCCCGTCCGCCTCGTCACCGCGCCCGCCGTCGCCGTCGGCCTCACCGTCGCGCCCGCCGTCGCCCTCACCGTCGGCGTCCAAGCCCCCGTCGCCGTCCCCGTCGGCCAGCCCGAACCCCGGCACGCCGGTCGCCGCCAACGGGCAGCTGCGCGTCTGCGGCCGCCAGCTGTGCAACAAGAACGGCAAGGCGATCCAGCTGCGCGGCATGAGCACGCACGGCATCCAGTGGTACGCCAACTGCGCCACCGCCGCCTCGCTGTCCGTGCTGGCCAACGAGTGGCAGGCCGACGTGCTGCGCATCTCGATGTACATCCAGGAGGGCGGCTACGAGACCGACCCCCGCCGGTTCACCGACCTGGTGCACAACTACATCGAGCTGGCGACGGCGCGCGGCATGTACGCCATCGTCGACTGGCACATGCTCGACCCCGGTGACCCCAACGCCAACCTGACCCGCGCCAAGACCTTCTTCGCCGAGATCGCCCAGCGGCACGCGGGCAAGGTCAACGTGCTCTACGAGATCGCCAACGAGCCCAGCGGCGTCACCTGGAACACCATCAAGAGCTACGCCGACCAGGTCATCCCGGTGATCCGCGCGCAGGACCCCGAGGCCGTCGTGCTCGTCGGCACCCCCGACTGGTCCTCGCTCGGCGTCTCCGGCAGCGGCGGCGGCGTCGCGGCGATCACCGGCAACCCGGTGACCGCCGGCAACGTCATGTACGTCTTCCACTTCTACGCCGCCTCGCACGGCGACCTGTACTACAACACCTTCGCGCAGGCGATCGACGCCCTGCCGATGTTCGTCACCGAGTTCGGCACCCAGGAGTACACCGGCGACGGCCCGAACAACTTCACCATGTCCCAGCGCTACCTCGACCTGATGGCCGCGAAGAAGGTCAGCTGGGTGAACTGGAACTTCTCCGACGACTTCCGCACCGGAGCCGTCTTCACCACCGGCACCTGCGCCACCGGCGCCTTCTCCGGCACCTCCCGGCTCAAGCCGGCCGGCGCCTGGGTCCGCGACCGCATCCGCACCCCCGACGACTTCTGAGAAAGGGCAGGGCACCTCCTCGACGCCCCGCGTCGAGGAGGTGCCCTGCCTAACTCTCGTCGTCCGCGAGCAGCTGGTACATGACATGGTCCTGCCAGACGCCCGCGATCCGCAGGTATTTCGGGGCCATGCCGAAGCGCGTGAAACCGTTGCGCTCCAGCACCCGCCGCGAGGCGAGGTTGTGCGGCATGGCCCCGGCCTGGATCCGGTGCAGCCCGTGCTCCTCGAAGGCGACCCGGATCATGTCGGCCACGGCCGCGCTGGCCACGCCGCGGCCGTTCACGTCCTGGCTCACCCAGTACCCGAGGTGCGCGTTCAGGAACGGGCCGCGCACGATGTCGTTGAGGTTGATCCGGCCCACGACCCGGCCGTCCAGCTCGATGACGTGCGGCACCACCTCACCCTGCGCGTGGCGGTGCAGCGCGACGCGGACGACCTCCGCCTGCCCCTGCGCGGTGAACCACCCCTGTGGCCGGATCGGCTCGAACGGGGCGAGGAACTCCATGTTCACGCGGTACAGCTCGGCGATGGCGGGCACGTCGTCGAGGCTGACGAGGCGGGTGGTGACGCTCATGCCCCCATGATCCCAAACACGGATCCGCACTGGATGATCGCCATCGGGGCCGATGCCTTCGGTCGCACAAATTGACCGACCGATGTCGGCCACGGGGGTCATCATCGAAGGATGCTGGAGAAGCTGGACGGCGTCGACTGGAACGTGCTCCTACACGCCTACGGAACAGCCGAGGACATCCCCGCCTACCTCGCCGCGCTGAGCTCCCCGGACCCGGAGGTTCGCGGGGAGGGGCGCGACGAGCTGTGGACCTGCCTGCTGCGCGAGGGCCTGCGGTACCAGGCGGGCACGTACACGGTGCCGTTCCTGGCCGACCTCGCCGTCGACCCGGCCACCGCCGAACGGCCGGCGATCCTGAGCCTGCTCACCGCGATGGCGATCGGGTCTGACCACCCCTACCTGACCACCGGCTTTCCGATCGGGCGGCTGCGGCCGGCACCGGACGAGATCGACGAGTCCTGGCGCCTGCTCTACAGCGAGTGGAGCGGCCGCCCGTACCCCGGCATCACCACGCCGCGCGGGGACGAGCTGCCGACGTACGACGCCGTGCGGATCGAGGTGCCGCGGATCGTGCCGCTGCTGGCCGACCCGGACCCCGACGTCGCCGAAGCGGCGGCGTACCTGCTCGCCTGGTTTCCCGAGCAGGCCCGCATCACCGTCGGGCCGCTGGTCGACATGGCCTTCCGGGCCGGGCTGCCGCGCGACGCGCGGGTGACCGCGCTGATGGCGGCCGGGCTGGCCGCGCTGAGCCCGGCACCGGCGCTGTCGGCCGGGCTCGACCTGCTGTCCGACCCGGACGGCGAGGTGCGCTGGGCGGCGGCGGCGGCCTGGGCGCTGGCGGCGGGACCGGCGGCGCCCGAGGAGGTCCGGGTGGTGCTGCGGGCCCGCGCCGAGGACCGGTCCGAGCACGGCGAGCCGTGGCTGGCGCCGTGGGGCATGCGGCGCGCGGAGTGGTCGGTGCGCCTGCTGGAGCAGATCGGCGACCCGTCCGGCGCGGAGATCCGCCGCCGGCTGGTAGCGCAGGCGCTGGCGCAGCCGCGCACCGGAGCCTGGCACGAGCACCTCGCCGAGCCGTTCTACCTCGCGTTCGGCGACGACGAGCGGACCGGGCGGGTGCCGTTCGAGCGGCTGTCGGCCGCGCAGCGGTGGCTGGTCGAGTACCTGGCCGGGCATCCGGAGGTGTTCGAGGGTGACGCCGAGCCGGTCACCGACCTGCTGCGCTGGTACGGCCTGCCGGCGGGGCACGGGCTGCTGGCGGCGTACGCGTCGGCGCGTTGAGAAGGCACCCTCCGCGGAGGGTGCCTTCGGTCAGCGCCGGGTGGGGTGGTTGGGGTCGGACTCCCTGCGGGACTGGGGGAGCAGCTTGCCGCCGCGGCGCTTGCGCAGCAGGTTGGTCAGGTAGGTCAGCGCCAGCGCGAGCACGCCCATGTCATCGAGGTAGATGGGGTCGGGCAGCAGGTCCACCGGGAAGAACGTGTAGATCAGCGCTCCCCAGAAGGCGATCTTCCCGCCCGCGCCGAGCTCGCCGAGCATCCGCTTGGTGACAAACAGGCGCTTGCCGAGCTTGACGGCGCCGATGAGCGTGACGATGCCGACGATCGCGACGGCGACGCCGATGATGATCCAGGTATCCCGAGACACGGACAGGTTCTACCCCGGCACGGGGTGTCTGAACCAGCGGTCATTCGGCTGCTTGCACCGCCAGCGTGAGGAACTCGTCGCGGCCGCCGTCGAACAGCAGGTCGGAGGTCTGTCCGAAGGCGAGCGCGGTGACGTCGCGGTACGGGTCGTTGCACCAGACCGTGCCGTAGCCGCCGTCCCAGCCGTACCGGCCGGGCACCGCCGAGACGGCGTCGGGCTCCGGCGCGACCGCCATGCCGTAACCCCAGCCCTTCGGCTCCAGCAGGATGCCGGCCGAGGCGACCTGCGCGGCGGTGAGCTGGTTGGTGGTCATCGCGGCGACCGACTCGGGCGACAGCAGCCGGCGCCGCCCGTGCGCGCCGCCGTTCATCAGCATCCGGGCGAACAGCAGCACGTCGTCGACGGTGGACAGCAGGCCGCCCGCGCCGGACGGGAACACCGGCGGCCGGGTCCACTCCTCGATCGGCGTCTCCGTCCGCGCGACCAGCTCGCCGGTGGCGAAGTCGGTCAGGTAGTGCGGCGGGATGCGTACGGCGTCGGCGAGCGGGGCGTGGAAGCCGGTGTCGGCCATGCCCAGCGGGTCGAACAGCCGGGTGCGCAGCACGTCGTCCAGCGGCGCGCCCGCGGCCCGGGCGAGCAGCACGCCGAGCACCAGCGCGCCCGCGTTGTAGCGCCAGCGCTCGCCGGGCTGGTCCAGCAGCGGCAGCGAGCCGAACAGCTTGATCCACTCGTCGGGCGGGTACGGCGTGCGCGGATCGGGCTCGGCGAGCACCAGGCGCAGCTCGCGCGCGGCGGCGACGACCGGGTACGGCGGGTCGAACTCCGGCTCGGTGATGATGCCGAAGCCCATCCGGTTGGTGAGCAGGTCCTCGACGATGATCGGCCGGTGCGCGGGCACGGTGTCGTCGAGCGGGCCGTCGATGCGGGACAGCACCCGGCGGTCGGCGAGCTCGGGCAGCAGCCGGTCGACGGGCTCGCCCAGGGCGAGCGTGCCCTCCTCGACCAGCATCATGGTGACCGCGGCCAGCATCGGCTTGGTGATGGAGCCGATCCGGAACAGGGTGTCGCGGCGCATCGGCGTCGCGCCGTCGAAGTCGTGCGACCCGATGGTGTCGACATGCACCTCGTCGCCGCGGGCGACCAGCGTGACCAGGCCCGGCAGCCGCCCGGCGGCGACCCGCGCGGACATGGCGTCGTGCAGGCGCCGCAGACCGGACGCCGACAGTGCTCCGCTCATCATCACAGCGTGCCTCAGATCGCGCCGGGACGCACGCCCGGCCGGCCGCGGCAGCCCGTCGGCGTCGACGAGCAGGTTCGGGTCGATCGCGTCGGGGACGTGCGCGGGATCGGGGGACCGGCACGCGGGATGGTCCCGCCGGTTCGCGGCGGGGAGGCGCGCCCCGCTCCCGCGCCGATGTCAGCAGTCTCATCCGGACATGTCCGTATATACGCCTGCCGGATCCCCCGAACGTGGCGAACGCCGTTTCCGGCCGCGCGCGCTGGGGAATGCCGTTGCTGAAACCGCACTTTCCCCCAACACCGTCCGAGAGGAAGAAAGCCATGGACTTCGGAGAGGTGGCGACCGACACCCTGCGGTCGATCGCGCTGTTCCTGCCCAAGGCGCTGGCCTTCGTGGCGATCCTGTTCGTCGGGTGGCTGGTCGCCCGAGGACTGCGCATGCTCACCGACAAGGGACTCGAACGGGTCCGCTTCGACCGGCTGGCCGAGCGGGGCGGCGTCGCCGGCGTGCTCGCCCGGGGCGGCGTCGACGCCTCCGACCTGGTGGCCCGGCTGGTCTACTACGCCGTGCTGCTGTTCACGCTGCAGCTGGCGTTCGGCATCTGGGGCCCCAACCCGGTCTCCGACCTGATCAACGCCGTGGTGGCCTGGCTGCCGCAGGCGTTCATCGCGATCGTCATCGTGGTCGTCGCGGCCGCCATCGCCTCCTGGGTCAAGGACCTGGTCACCGGCGCGCTCGGCGGCCTGGCGTACGGCCGCTTCCTGGCCGGCACCGCCTCGGTGTTCATCATCGGCCTCGGCGTCATCGCGGCCCTGAACCAGATCGGCGTCGCCACCACCGTCACCACCCCGATCCTGATCGCGGTGCTGGCGATGGTCGCGGGCGTCGTCATCGTCGGCGTCGGCGGCGGCCTGGTCCGCCCGATGCAGGCCCGCTGGGAGGGCTGGCTGGACCGCGCCGGGCAGGAGTCCGGCAAGGTCGCCGAGCACGCCCGGGCGTACGCGGCCGGCCAGGCCGACGCCACCCAGGTGCTCGCGACGCCGTCGACCGGCACCGTGTACCCGTCGCAGCGCGCGGCCGCCGACCGCTCCGTGCCGGCCGCCACCGAGGCGCCGGTCTACCAGTCGGGTGAGGCGCAGGTCTACCCGCAGGACGAGGAGCGCGAGCCGCTCGTGCCCGGCTTCGACAGCGACCAGACGCAGCCGCTGCCGGACGCGCGCCCCGCGCCCAAGCGCCGCTGACCACGCCGCGGTGCCGTGCGGACGGCGCCGCGACCCCGACGCCCGCCGATGGGTGCGACCGGTTCGCCGCCCAACGCCGGGGGGGTGGGGGGGGTAACACCCCCCGGTGGGGCCCGGGGGGGGGGCCGGCACCA
>NZ_JBFAOU010000204.1:0-13480 GCF_040675365.1 Catellatospora sp. NPDC049609
CAGCTGTACGACTCCCCGTCCAGCGGTGCCGCCGACCACCTGGTGTACAGCGCGGCCATCCCGGTCACCCCGGGCGAGGACATCACCGTAGCGGCCGCCACCGAGGCGTTCGTGGTCACCGGCACCACGACGCTGAGCCTGTACGTCGGCTGGTTCACCCGGTCGGACCAGACATGGGAGCAGGCCGCATCGACGAGCTTGCTCTGGTCGGACTTCGACACGTTCCCGTTCGTGCCGGATCTCGGCGGCACCGTCGTCGTACCCGAGGGCGCCGCGTACGCCCGGGTCGCGATCCGCAACCAGTCCACCGCCGCCGGCTACATCAGCGTCATCGCCGGTGTCGAGGCACACCGCTGACCTAAGGAGATCATCATGGGTGTCGGCACGGTCGACGCGCTGCTCAACGGGCGCTTGCCGGTCCTGAACTGGTACAAGGCGTCCTTCACGGCCGCCGCGGCCGGGAGCTGGTTCAGCCCGATGTACGTCAACGGCCTGCCCGGTCCGGGCACCGCACCGTCCGCCGGCGTCAACGGCACCGCGGTGTCCAACGGCCGCTCCGGCACCCTGGCCGCGCCGACGGCGGTCGCGGGCCGCGAGTGCTACCTCAACGCCGTCGACATGTCCGGTGTCGCCAACGTCGCCCAGGCCGTGCTCATCGACCGCATGTGGGAGAACAGCGGCCTGTCGGTGACGTCGACCGCCCTGCAGTCGATCCCGGCGCCGGTGGCGCTGCCGGCCCGCGACGCGAACAAGTCCACGCTCGGCGTCGGCGTCGAGATCGGCATCGAGATCACCGCCACCCTGGGCTCCGCCGCGCCGATCCTGGCGTTCTTGACCTACACCGACTCCGACGGCACGCCGCTGGTCAGCGCCTGGGCGGTGCAGATCCCCACGGCCGCGCCCATCGGGACGTTCCTGCCGTTCGGGCTCGCCGCCGGCGACTACGGGATCCGGGTCCCGACCGCGTTCCAGCTCGCGTCGTCGCTCGTGTCGGGGTCGCTGTCGCTGGTGATGTACCGACGGCTCGGCCGCGCCATCCCGCTGACCGCACCGAGCGTGCCCGGCGGGTACGGGCCGGCCGACGGCGGCGGCCCCGTCGCCGACGGCTGCGCACCCCAGTTCCTCTACTTGGCCAGTGGCACTGCCGGGGGCATCACCTCGGGCAGCGCCCAGTTCGTGCAGGCATGACATGCCGGCCAGCTCGCGCTTGGCCGACCTGTTCGGAGTGGGCTCGCCGCTGCGGCGCACCGCCGGTCTGCTGCCCGGCCTGCATCCGTCCGACGGCTGGCCCGCGATTGCAGCCAACGGCCTGTGGGGTGGGCACCTGGCCGCCACTCCCGACCCGGCTGGCAGCAGGGTCCGGGTCGACCTGTACTGGCCCGGCATCCGCGAGGCGACCGTGGTCCGGGTCCACCCCGACGGCAGCACCCACCAGGTACGCGGCGGCGACCCGGCGCTGGTGTGCACCGGCTGGGCCCGCTGGGACTACGAGGCACCCCTCGACGTCGAGGTCACCTACCAGGCGACCAGCCCCGAGCGCGACGGATCCACCGCCGTATCCGACGCGGTCACCCTGGCCAGCGGCACCGAGGCGTGGCTCAAGCACCCGACCCGCCCCAGCCTCAACCTGCTGCTGACGATCCGGTCGCTCGGCCCACGCCAGCGGCAGGCCCGCCGCGGTGTGCTCGTCGCACCCCTGCGGCCGGACCCGATCGTCGTGCACGGCGCGTTCGGTGCGCCCTCCGGGCTCGTCACCGTCGAGACCGACGGCGACGCCGACCTCGCTGCGATCGACGCGATCCTCGCCGACGGGTCCGACCTGCTGCTGCAGCTGCCACCGGAGTGGGGCAGCCACCAGTGGTACGTGTCGGTCGACCGCCGCGGCGCCGACCGGCTCGAGCCGCTGCTGCCCACCCTGCTGGTCGAGCACGTGTCCTTGGCCTTCGACGTCACCGCCCGTCCCGACGGCGAGGCCGAAGGCGGCGACGACCACACCTACCAGGTGCTCGCCGACGCGTACGGCAGCTACAACGGCGTCCGCGCGGGCGAGACCAGCTACCTCGAGATGTCCATGGCCCCAGGCTGACGTACCCCGTAGGAGGACCGGTGCCCACCACTGAGATCAACAGCATCACGACGCCGGAGTCCACCAGCTCTCCCACGGTGCACGAGGATCTGGCACGCCTGGCCAACCAGCTGGTCCTGAACCAGATCATGCGGTTCGCCAACTCGGCCGCCCGCACGGTCGCGTTCACGCGGCTGGGCGTCAGCCCCCACCACGGCGCCGTGAGCTTCCTGGCCGACGTGCGCCGCTACGAGCAGTACAACGGCGTCGCGTGGGTGCCGATGGTGTCCGGCCTGATCGCCCGCGGGCAGCGCACCACCAACTCGGCCGCGACGACCACCACCGAGATCGGCGTGCTGCGCATCGACAACATCCCGATCCTGGGCGGCTACGCGTACACGATCCTCACCTCGGCGCTGTCGCTGCACAGCTCCGTGGCCGGCGACCGGCTGCGGGCGACGGTCCGCGCCGACACCACCGGCGCACCTGCGACCGTCGGCTCGACCGTACTCGGCCTAACGCAGGACCAGTGCGACACCACCGCCAACCCGCCCACCCAACCCGCGACGTGCGAGCTGTACCCGACGGTCGACGGGACGCTGTCGCTGTGGCTGGGCGTGCAGCGCCAGGGCGGAACCGGCAACGTCGACATCCTCGGCGGCCCGACGTTCCCGATCTCGCTGCTCGTGTACTTCATGGGCCGCGACCCGGGCAACAGCGGCGTCAGCCTCTGACCCACGTAAGGAGGACCCGTGTCCGCGATGACCGAAGACCGATGGTGGCAGCGGGAGATCGTCACCGACGAGCTGGACGAGTGCTGCGACGCCATCGCTGCTGGGCTCGGCATCGCCCGCAGCGCGGTCGGGACCAAGGGCGACGAGGACCACCGCCGCGGCCACCACCGGTCGCAGGAATGGATCCTCAACAGCCAGTGGTGCACCAACCGGTCCTACACCGTCCAGTCCGGCCTGACCGCCGACCAGGCACGCCACATCGCCGCGATCGACATCACGCCGGGCGTGTGGGGCACGGCCGACAACCGGCGCAAGGTCGCCGCGATCACCGCCCGGATCATCGCCGCCATGAAGTCCGGCGAGCTGGACTTCGTGTTCGAGGTCTACGGCGCCGCCGCCGACTTGACGACCGTCACCGGCTACAACAACCGCGAGAACCGGGCCGCCACCGCGAACAGCTCGCACCTCGACCACGTGCACGCCGGCATCGACCGGCGCAAACTCCGCGACCGCGCCGCCCTGGCCCGGCTCGCCTCGATCGTGATTGGAGACGACATGTCGGAGACCACGCAGGACGAGGTCCACGACCAGCACACCTTCGTGTTCTACGGCGGCGACAGGTCGTCGGGGAAGGTGGTGCTGCCCGAGTACCGCGACACCACGCCGCTCGCCGGCCGCGTCCGGGCGGGCAACAGCGAGGTCGAGCAGCTCGCGGAGGTCCGAGGCGAACTCGCCAAGACCCTGGCCGCCGCCACGAAGCTGGTCGCCGCGTCCGAGGCCGAGAAGGTACGCGACGCGGTCCACCTCGCCGCGATCCAGGCCCTCGGCGCGGCGGGCGGCGCGGACGTCGCCCCGGTCATGACCAAGCTCGCCGCGATGGAGGCCGACCTCGCGCGCCAGATCGGCGAGCTGCGGGCGAACCTGGCCGCCGCCGAGGCGCGCGCGGCCGCCGCGGTCGAGCGCGAGGAGCACCTGCGCGAGCAGCTCGCCAAGGCGTACGCCGCCGCCACGCCGTCGTGATGGATCCGGCGACCACCACAGCGATCATCTCCGGCGTCGTCGGTCTGCTGACCGGCGGCGCTGGTCTTTGGGCGGGCCGGCGCCAGCGCGCGGCGTCGGCAGAGCAGCAGGAGGCCGAGGCCGAGTCCAAGCGTGCCGATGCGGTGCAGCAGGCGATCGACACCGTGCAGGGCACCTACCAGAAGCTGATCGCCGACCAGGCCGCGCAGATCGTCGCGGCTGCCGAGCGTGCCCGCATGGCCGAAGAGTACGCCCGCGAGGCGCGCGTCGCGGCCAACCGGGCTGACAGCGCGGCGTGGAACGCCGATCTGCGGGCGCAGCGGATGGAGCACCTGCTGCTCGAGCTGCGGCCGCTGATCGCCCAGTACGTGCCCGGTGCGGGCGCGATCATCGCGCGGATCGACGAGCTGACGCCGACCGCGCGCGGAGGATGACCAGGAGGGAACATGCCCGAGCAGACCCCGACCCAGACCCGCCACCCGTGGCGGGCGACCGCCCGGACCGCGTTTGCGGTGCTCGTCGCACTGGCGACGCTGGCCCCGCAGATCGCCGCCGCGGCGGACATCTCCACCGTCCCGGCTGTCGTGCAGGTGCTGGCCGTCGCGGCCGCGGTCACCCGCGTACTCGCGATCCCGGGCGTCGATGAGCTGCTGCGCCGGTGGGTGCCGTGGCTCGGGTCCGAGCCTCAGGCCTGACCGGCCGCCGGCGCCGTCAGCGTGGCCAGTCTGCTGGCCACGTTGGCGGCCGCAGCGCATCTGCCTCAGCCAGCTGCTCGCGTACCTTGCCCCAGCTGTCCACCCAGTTGTGGACGACGCGGCGCCGACCGAGGACCACCGTCACCCGCCACCGCCGCCCCGCCGGGTGCTGCGCGGTGGACGTCACCCACCCGAACAGCCGCTGCTTGCGCATCAGCGCCATCGGCACACCGTACATCCGCCCAGGAGGCAACCGTGGTAACTGCGAAGATCCACTGCCAGAGCAAGTCCGAGACCGGCGAGGGGGACACCCGTCAGGTGCACGTGACGTTCGTGCCGGACTACGCCGACGGCCGCAACAAGGACTGGTCGCTCTACACGCCCGCGCTCAGCCTGTCGATGACGCTGCGCGGCGAGGTCGCCGACCGGTTCGAGCAGGGCAAGGCGTACACCCTGCAGTTCGTCGAGGCGGACGCGTGAGCGCGCCGAAGCCGACCCTCGGCCGGATCGTCCACTACCGCGGTCGGTTCGGCTTCCACGCCATGCGCGCCGCGATCGTCACCTGCGACGTGTCCTCGCTGGACCCGCGAGGTGTCGAGCAGGGTCTGATCCCGGCGCTCGACAGCGACCAGCACGTGCACCTGTGGGTGTTCACCCCGGGGGAGTCCGGCGGGTTCACCGAGTACAACGTCGCCCCGGGCGAGCTGGTCGACGGTGAGATCCCGCCAGGCACGTGGTGCTGGCCGGCGCGCGTTTAGCGCGAGACTTCCGCACCTTGCGTCTGCGGGGTATCGTCTTCGATGGTTCTGCGGTATACGAATCCCGGCCCGCTACGGGCTCGCTGATATGGCCGGGACAATGTCTGACGTAGTCGGATGAGGTCCGGGCAGGAGATCCGGGTAGCCAAGATGCCGTAAGTCGCGGGCTGGACAGGGCGGTCAGCGAGACGCGGAGCCACACACGTGAACGGCCCGCCTCCTTCGGGAGGCGGGCCGTTTCGTCGTTGTAGGCTCCGTCGCGAGCCCGGACCGGGGTGCTACCTACATCCCGGTCCGGGCTCACCTGCGCTCTGCGTCGTCCGATGACGCAGCCGAGCGGGCGCGCGCCGCGGCTGCGTCGCGGGCGTTGGCAGCACGAGCGGCCGTGATTCGTCGGCCGATCATCGTGTCCGACAAGGGGGTGCCCTGGGCCGCCAGCAGCGTCTCGATCTCGCGCAGCGTCCTGCCCTGGTCGCTGAGTTCGGCCAGCGCAGCGCCCATGACCTCGGTCTCGACGAGCTGCGCCGCACGTGCGTACACCGCGCGCCACCAGTCCAGGTGCACGTACCGGTCGAGCGGCTCGAGGTCGGCGACGTCCGTCCTGGCCTTGGCGGCGAAGCGGGCCGCGGCCTCCTCGATGTCGGGGTCGACCGGCGTGACGACCGGCGCGCGACCGGCGGCGCGGGGCGGCTGCGTCGCCGCGTCGGGAGCCTGCGTCGCGGTGTCGGTCGTCTGCCCCTGCTCGCGGGGCGGCCGCTTCGTGGGCGCGGTCACCGGGTGCCCCCGTGCGGGTCGTTGTCGTACACCGCGCGGATCTCGGCCCGCTCGTGCTCGTCGAGTTCGGCGGCGAGCCGCTCGGCGGCACGCTTGGCGTCGCGGGCCAGCGCGGCCGCGGCGGATCGGGCGCGCTCGCCGGCCTCGCGGTTGCGCGTGGTAGCCCACGCGTCCTCGGCGTCGGTGACCTGGCGGGCCAGGTCGGTGAGGTGGGACATGGTGCCTCCGTTCGGGTCGGTTGTGGTGCGGGCGGGGGCCGAAGCCCCCGGTCGTCGGTCAGCCGAACATGATGTGGTCGTCCTCGGTGGTCTCGCGCTCGCGCCAGTCGTCGTCCGGGCCGGGCGTGTCGTGGCACCAGCACTCGCACCAGCTGGTGGTGCACACGTCGCACTCGCCCTCGTCGCAGAAGGTGCTCTTGTTGATCGGCACGGGTCAGACCTCCTCGGGGTGGAAGATCGTGGCGCGGATGGCCACGCGCTTCTGCTGGTTGTGGGCGGACAGCTTGGTCATGCCGTCGGCGGTGCGCTCCGGCCACACGCTCGCGCCGAAGTACTTGGCCCAGGCGGTGAAGTTCGCCCGTACTGCGGCCTCGTCGTTGCCGAGGCTGCTGACGTCCCCGGCGAACCCGTCGATGCCGATCTGCCACGACGGCGGGACGAGCCCGGCCTTCGCGGCATGCGTGAGCGCAGCGGTGATCTGCTTGACCGAGTCGCGCTGCGTGCGGACGCGGTAAGCGGCGGTGAGTGCGGACATGACGTGCTCCTCCAGTCGGTGGGGTGGTGGGGCCCCGGAGGGCCCCGGTCCTCGTCAGGCAGTGGGGCAGGCGGCGAGCTTGGCCTTGAGGGCGGTGATCCGGCGCTCCTGGCGCTCGCGGGTCTGCGGGGCGAAGCCCTGGGCGATCATGAACTGCATGACCTCGCGGGCCTGGGCGATCTGGGCGGTGATCTGGCGGGCGGTGGTGGTCATCTCGGTTCCCCTTTGCTCGGTGGCGTTCCCTTCTGACATCAGTCTACACCCCATGGGGTGTGGGCGCAACCCATGGGGTGTGGTAATCTCGCCGGGATTCCAGCCGCACCCCGAAGGAGTGACCGTGGACCGCGAGCACCTGCTCCAGCTCGTCATCGGCGACCTGCTCGCCGAACCCGACGAAGGCCTGCTGCACGACCGCCTGCGCGAGCGCCAGGACCTCCTCGACGACGTCGTCTCCGAGATCAAGGTCCGCCGCGCCGAGCTGATCGCGGGGTGGGTCGCCGCCGGCAAGCCGCTGTCGGAGATCGCCGAGGAGCGCGGCTACGGCGGCTACCAGCGGGTCCAGAAGGTGCTCGCCCAGACCGCCGAGGCTCGCGCCCAGCGGGCGGCACAGCTCGAGGCCGGTAAACCTTCTTAACTATTTTGGTGCCGGACCCGCACACCGCGGCGCTGCCACGAACACCGTCCGGTGCCGGCCCGCCTGGTCGACGCCGTACACCGTCGCCGCCCCGCCCGCGTCCGGCGCCACCCAGCTCACCGTCAGCACCATCGGCTCGGCGTGCGGGCCGATCCCGTCGCGCAGGTCGATCGCCTCGCCGGGCCGCCAGTCGATCGGGCCCCGGCCGGGCGGCGGCCGGTACGTCGCGGTCATCGTCACCAGGTGTACCCGTCTTCGAGCTGCTCGTCGGTCTGGCGTTTGGGCGCACTCATGTGCACGGTCCAGACGATCTCGTCCCAGACCCGGCGCACCCGCGCCCATGCCCGCCTCATGCCGCACGCCTGGTGACGGCGGCCGGGTCCTCGCCGGCATCGGCGAGCAGCGCGGTCGCGGTGGCATACGGCACGCAGTAGGCGCGCCCGCACGTCGGGCAACGCTCGCGGCTCGGATCGTGGGCGTGCAGCTGCAGCTGTCGGCGCAGGCCCTCAACGTCTGGATCGTCTGTGCCCATGTCCACCCTCCCGGTAGTGGCTGGGTGGGGGGCCGGGCTTACGCGCCGGGAGGTGCCGCCGGCTCCCCTGGCAACTGCCCCGGCCGCCGCGCTAGCTGACCGGATCAGCGCACTTCAGGCGTGGTGTCGAGCCAGCGCCCGAGGTCAGACTAGCTGAAGTCACTGAAGTAACTGAAGTAACCGAAGCTACTTCTGTTAGTCATTCACGCGGCGTGTTCCAATGTGGCGGTCGAGCCAGGAGTCCCACCGTGCCACCGAAGCGCCAGTCGTACCGCGACATCGCCGACGACATTGAGGCCCGCATCCACCGCGGGGAGTACCAACCCGGTCAGGAGTTGCCGTCGGCGGCGGGCTGGGCAGAGATCTACTCGGTGTCGAAGAGCACGGCGGAGCGGGCGCTGATGGTCCTGCGGGAGCGGGGGCTGACCGAAGGCGTCCAGGGCCTCGGCACGTTTGTCGCGGAGCGACGCGGCAAGTAGTCGAACGTATGTTCGAACATCAGGTAAACGTCCTGTCAACTATGGTCCGAGTGGCCGAACTTGATAGATCTGTTGAAAGGGCAACCTGTTACTGCACGTGCGAAAATTCACGTGCATCTCAGTCATGCCTGCTCACGGTCCCCCAAACGGGGCTAGCGCTGCGCTGTCACGAGGACGACACTCGGTGATCTCGATCCGGTAGCCCCACGGGGGGCTCGGCTCACTGAGGAGGTCCAGTGCAGCGCAGCGCTAGTCCCGACCACACTACGTCACCGGTCCGTCGATCCACGAGATGGGAGCTTCCCGCGCTCACGTGGGCGGGCATCGGCTTGCTCGCCCTGGGCGTGCTCGCGCTCGCCGGCGTCTTCATCATCGCGCGCGACCCCGACCACCACGGCATCCGCACTCTCGACATCGCGGTGCTCGCGCTGGCCGTGACGCTGAGCCTCGGTGGTCTGCAGACCATCCGGTGGGGCGTGTCGGCAGCGAAAGGCCGGGTCCGCGAGGAGGAGATCAACGAGGACTTGTTCTCGATCGAGAACGCACAGGGTTTGATGATCGAGGAGCTGCGCAAGTTCCTGGCGGAGGAGCGTACGCAGAGCGGCCGGTCCAAGGAGGCGCGCGACCGGCTCGAGCGCATGGAGCGGGTCATGCTGGTGCTCGCGGCCAGCATGGAGGGCGCCGCGGAGTTCGGCGATCGGATGGTCGCCATCGAGCAGGGGCTGAACGCCTTGGTGCGGGCGGTGCGGGAGACGGCCGACCGCCAGTCTCGGGAGGCGTCCGCTGCCGAGGTGCGGATGGACTCGTTCGCCAAGCAGCTCGACGAGATCCTGCGGCGTTTGCCGAGCAAAGAGCAGATCGTCGCCGAGGTACGCGAGCAGGTGGTGGAGCAGGTGCGCGCAGAGATGGCGGACGCGCTGATGCACGCGCGGGCTATCGGATTCGTGGACGCGCTGGATGGGCAGCCGCCGGCCGACCCCCGCACGGCCAAGAACGTGCGTCGGCTGCCCGGCCCTGACCAGCGCTGACAGCTAGATCAAACTGCGGTGACACATGGGTGACACATAGAGATCAAACAGTCAGGGCCCATTTCCGAGTGGAAATGGGCCCTGACCTGCGGTCGGGGTAGCCGGATTTGAACCGACGGCCTCTTCGTCCCGAACGAAGCGCGCTACCAAGCTGCGCTATACCCCGAAGCGGTGCTCCGAAATACTAGCTGACCGGGTTCGCTCCGCCAAAACGGGTATCCCCCTCAGCGTGGGATGAGCGTCAGCAGGGTCGCCTCGGGGCGGCAGGCGAAGCGCACCGGAGCGGTCGGATGGGTGCCCAGACCTGCGGACACGTGCAGCCAGGCCCGGTCCCACCGGTGCAGGCCGCGGGCCAGTTTCCGGTCCAGGCCGCAGTTGGTGACCAGCGCGCCGAAGCCCGGCACGCGCACCTGGCCGCCGTGCGTGTGCCCGGCCAGCAGCAGCTCGAAGCCGTCAGCGGCGAACGCGTCGAGCACCCGCGGCTCGGGCGCGTGGCTGATCGCCAGGCGCACCGCGGCGGCGGGGTCGGCGGGGCCGGGCTGGTAAGCGTCCAGGCCGATGTGCGGGTCGTCGACGCCCGCCAGGTCGATGACGCGCCCGCCGGCCTTCAGGGTGGCCCGGGCGTTGTTCAGGTCCGCCCAGCCGGCGGCGAGGAAGGCCGCGCGCAGGTCCTCGAAGGGCAGGTCGACGCCGTGCTCGTACTCCCGGTCGTCGCGGAAGTAGCTGAAGGGGCTCTTCAGCACCGGGCCGGTGTAGTCGTTGGAGCCGAAGACGAAGGCCCCGGGCAGCTCCAGCAGCGGCTCGTACGCGGCGAGCACGCCGGGCACCGCGTCCGGGTGTGCCATGTTGTCGCCGGTGACCACGACCAGGTCGGGGTCGAGGCCGGCCAGCTCCCGGACCCAGCGCTGCTTGCGCCGCTGGTGGGGGGTCAGGTGCAGGTCGGACAGGTGCAGCACGCGCAGCGGCTCGGCCTCGGGGGCCAGCAGCGGCACGTCGTAGCGGCGGAGCGTGAACCAGTTGCGTTCGACGAGCGTGCCGTACGCCAGCGCACCGGCGCCGACCGCGATCGTGCCCAACGCGATTTTCCCGAGCGGACCCATGCCGCTAAGAGTAGTTTCTTCGCACGGACGCAAGCACGTGACGTTGGTTGTGCGGAGCACACAGTGAGGTGGGTATGGGCACCCTGAAGGAGCGCCTGACCGAGGACATGCGCGCGGCGATGAAGGCGCGCGACGAGGTCGTGACCGGCACGCTGCGGATGGCCCTGGCGGCCGTCGGCGTGGCCGAGGTCGCCGGGAAGGCCAAGCGCGAGCTGAACGACGACGAGGTGCTGGCGGTGCTCGCCAAGGAGGCGAAGAAGCGCCGCGAGGCCGAGGTCGCGTTCGCCGACGCGGGCCGCGCCGAGCAGGCCGCGAAGGAGCGCGCCGAGGAGGAGGTGCTCGCCCGTTACCTGCCCAAGCAGCTCACGGACGAGGAGCTGGTGACCATCGTCACCCAGGCGCTGGCCGCGGGCGGCTTCAGCGGCATGGGTTCGATGGGCCCGGCGATGAAGGCGGTCCAGGCGGCGGTGGCCGGCCGGGCCGAGGGCGGCAAGGTCTCCGCGGAGGTACGCCGCCAGCTGGCCGGCTGAGTCCCGGCGCCGATACGAGGCAGGCCCCGTACACCGAGGTGTACGGGGCCTGCGCTGTTGTTGCGGGGCGGTCAGCCGCCGGTGCCGTCGCGGCCGGTGCCGAGCACCGCCGGGAGCAGCCCGCCCAGCAGGCCGCGGCCGTTGCCGCCGTTGCCCCCGTTCCCGCCGTTGCCGGGGCCGGGCGGGGTGGACGGCGGCGCCGCACCCTTGCCGTTGCTGACCTGGATCATGATGGCGCCGCCCTTGATGGTCCGGCCAGAGGGCGTGGTGCCCGCCGCGGTGCCCTTCGGGCACTTGGAGTTGACCTCCTCCGGCGACACGCTGACGTCGAAGCCCCGGTTCTTGAGGATCGACTTGGCCTCGTTGAGGGGCTTGCACTCCACCGACGGGATGGACACCTGCTCGCCGTTCGCGATCTTCTTCGACGGCTTGGCGAACTGCATCGTCGGCTTGCCCTTCATGGCGTCGCGCAGCGACTTCTGCACGGCCGGGTTGACGATGGTGTGGCTCATGTCTTCGTTGTGCGCGTAGTCCGGGTCGGTGAGGAAGCCCGAGATGGTCAGCTGGCGCGTGGACAGGGTCAGCGTCACCGACTTCGAGCCATCGGTGGTGCCGGTCTTGCCCATGATCGGCTTGTCGACGATCGTGCGGGACTGGGGGTTGGTGCCGCCCCGGCAGTCGTTGTACGCGGACCGGTCGCCGCCGGGGCAGCGCGCGGCGTCGACGGCAGCCCGGGCCACGTCCGTCTTGATCACCTGGCTGCACCGGGGGTCGCCGACGGCGAGCTTGTTGCCCCTGCTGTCGTGGATCGAGATGACCGGGGTCGGCTCGCAGAACTTGCCGTCGGCGACCAGGGTGGCGTACGCGTTGGCCAGTTCCAGCGGCGTGGTCGCCGAGACGCCCAGCACGAACGCGCCCCACTGGTCGGCGTGGTTGGACATCCAGTAGTCGTCGTGGTCCTGGCCGGGCTCGTCGTGGAACGTGATGCCCATCTTCTTGGCGACGTTCACCGTGTTCTGCACGCCTGCCATGATCGCGAGCGGCACGAAGTAGGTGTTGATCGACCGGCCGAACGCCTCCCACATGTTCAGCGGGCCGTATGCCTTGCCGCTGGCGTTCTTGGCGCAGTAGAAGCCGCCGCAGTTCGCGTCCTTGCCGCTGACCGGGAAGTTCGTGACGAACTTGTCCTTGGCGTCGATCGTGGTGGCGAGCGGGTAGCCCTTCTCCAGGGCGGCGACGATCGAGAAGATCTTGAAGGCTGAGCCCGCCTGGTAGCCGGTGAACCCGTCACCGCCGGTGAGCAGCGGGTTGGTGGTGTTCGGCCGGCTGCCCTTGATGCCCTTGCGCCGCTTGGCCGGGTCGGAGGAGGGCAGGTTCTTCGAGTCGTCGATGGAGAAGTTGCGGTTGACCGCGAGCCCTCGCACGTAGCCGTATCCCGGCTCGACGGCGGCCAGCATCAGCGCCTCTTCGTTGGTGCTCTTGCGGAGCTTGTCCACGTTCTTCTTCATCGCGAGCTGGACGGCCGGGTCGAGCGTGGTGACGATGCGGAAGCCGCCGGACTTCAGCGTGCGCTCGCGGTCGTACGCGGTGGTGCCGAAGACCTCCTGCTTGTTCCACCAGCGCTGGAAGAAGTCGCAGAAGAAGCCCCAGCTGGGGTTGCCGGTCTGCACGCAGCCGTTCGGGGTGGTCTTGCCGACGACCTTGAGCTCCTCGGCCTTGCCCTTGTCGGCGTCGGCCTGGGAGAGCGCGCCGGTCTGCACCATCTCCTGCAGCACGTAGTCACGCCGGCCGATGGCGATGTCCTTGCCCGCGCCGGTGGTCACGTTGTAGTCGCCGGGGAACTTCACCAGCGCGGCGAGGAACGCGGCCTCGGCGGCGGTCAGCGCCTTGGGCTCCTTGTCGAAGTACACCTTGGACGCGGCATAGATGCCGTATGCCCGGTTGCCGAAGTATGCGGTGTTGATGTACCCGGCGAGGATCTCGTCCTTGGTCATCCGCTGCTCGATGGCCATCGCGTAGCGCATCTCGCGGACCTTGCGCTTGGTGGTGTCCTCGGTGGCGTCCACCACCTCCTGCGCGGTGTCCGCCGAGTACGAGATCGACAGGCGCACGAACTGCATGGTCAGCGTCGAGGCGCCCTGCTCCACCGAGCCGGCCTGCTTGTTGGCGACGAAGGCGCGCGCGATGCCCAGCGCGTCGACGCCGTTGTGCTCGTAGAACTTCTGGTCCTCGGCGGCCAGCACGGCCTTGCGCACGATCTCCGGGATCTCCTCGAACGGGAGCTCGCGCCGGTTCTCGTCGTACATGGTGGCCAGTGGCGTCTTGCCGTCGGAGGCGTACAGGTAGCTGATCTGGGGGGAGCGCTTGACGGTCAGCTC
>NZ_JBFAOU010000205.1:0-13238 GCF_040675365.1 Catellatospora sp. NPDC049609
GGCAGGCCGCCTCGGGTCTCGCACAGTTGCGCCCAGGCGAGCTCACGGGCGACGGCCCGCGCGGCCCGCAGCCTGCCCAGCGCCGCGGCGTCGATCAGTTCCAGGGCGCGCCATCCCGTCGGGTCCGAGGCGACCGGCCCGAACAGTTCTGGCTGGGCGCGCAGCACGCCCAGGTCGGTGATGGCCTTGCCGCCGTCGGCGATCGTCACCGCCAGGTCGAGGGCGACCCGGCCCGGGTCGTGTCCGCCCGAACGCCGTCCAGCGACGGCGAGGGCGTCACCGAAGCCGCTGGTCAGGCCCGTGGCGTCGGCGACGTCGGCCAGCAGCCGGGTGCCGGCACGCCCGACAACGCCACGGCCGTCGGCCGTGACGACGAGCTTGGGACGCGACAAGGTAGTCTGCACGCGGAAAGTGCCTCTCCTGCAACGGTTCTGGACCCTAGACAAGTCCTATCGTTCCAGATGAGAGGCACTTTCGCTTTCAAGATCTACTATGCAGCCCGACGCTCGTGAAAGAGCGAGGCTAATACTCCAGCGGCACATGGCTGAAGCGGTCTGACCTGCCCTGATGTGGGATCGTGAGGCCGTGGGACCGGCGCGAAGCGCGAGGCGGCCACCGCGAGATCATCGTCCGTTGTGGACAGTACGAGTCATGTCGCGGTGGCCGCTTGCCATAGCGTAGATGCCGCCGGGTGGTGGCAGGTGTTCGAGGGTGTGCTGGAACGGATCGGTAGCCGGTTCGCGCGCTCGGAGCCTCGCCGCACGGTGCGTGAGCTGCTGTTGGGGCTGCTGGCGCCGATCGAACGCAAGAACGGCTGGTGGCTGGCCGAGCACGCCGGCCACACCGGCCCAGACCGGATGCAGCGCCTGCTGCGCACCGCGGTGTGGGACACCGACGCCGTCGCCGGGGACCTGCGTGACTTCGTGGTCGAGCACCTGGGCCACCGCGACGGGATCCTCGTGGCCGACGAGACGGGCTACTTGAAGAAGGGCACGCATTCGGTCGGTGTCCAGCGGCAGTACTCCGGAACCGCAGGTCGGGTGGAGAACAGCCAGATCGGGGTGTTCCTGGCGTACGTCTCCCCGCGCGGGCGGGCGCTGATCGACCGCCGCTTGTACCTGCCCCGCGCATGGTCCGACGATGAACGCCGCTGCGAGGCGGCCGGGGTCCCGGACGAGGCGCTGTTCGCGACCAAGCCAGAGCTGGCCCTGGCGATGATCGACGCGGCCGTGGCGGCCGCGGTCCCGGCCGGGTGGTTCACCGCCGACGAGGCCTACGGCCTGGACCCGGTGCTACGCGCCGGGCTGCGTGAACGCGGCATGGCCTACGTTCTGGCCGTGGCCTGCAACACCCTCGTCAACACCACGGCGGCGCAGCGCGAACGCGTCGACCGCGTCGCCGCGCTGCTGCCCGAGCAGGCATGGCAGACCCGCTCGGCCGGGCCGGGCGTCAAGGGCCATCGCCTCTACGACTGGGCCTGGGTCACGATCCTCGGCCAGGACGAAGGCCGACACAGCCTGCTCGTGCGCCGCGGCAGCGACGGGCAACTGGCCTACTACCTGTGCTGGACGTCGGTGCCGGTCCCGCTGGCCCGCCTCGTCGCCGTCGCCGGCAGCAGATGGTCGGTGGAGGAAGCGTTTCAGACCGCGAAAGGCCAGGTCGGGCTCGACCAGTACCAGTGCCGGGGCTGGCTGGCCTGGCACCGGTTCACGCTCCTGGCCATGATCGCTCTGGCCGTGCTGACCGTCGTCACCATCGCCCAACGGCTCGTCAGCAGCAGCGCCGACCTGGTCGACCTGAGCCTCGCCGAGACCCGACGTCTCATCAACACGGCCATACGCACCACGGCGCCTGCGGCGCTGGCCGCGGCATGGTCACGATGGCGACGACGGCATCAATCCATCGCCAGACGCAGCCACTACAAACAGTGAGAGTGTTTGTGGGGCGCCCGGGTTCGTCTGACCCGACTACAAACCGACGGTGCTGTCCTCTCGGCGATTCGTCGACGGGCCCGGGCGCCCCACTTGCACGTCACCCGGCAGGACGGTGTGACCTCATAGGAGCCTGTGCAGAGGCACCCATCACTGTTTTGTCCACTCGTCCGCGCGGTGCGTGCCAACCCGTTCGAGACGAGCGAAGGGACGCAATTCATCATGACAAGGCGAAAGGCCCACATCACCGGGGGAGTCGATACTCACAAGGACACCCACCACGCGGCGGCACTCGACGCGGCCGGCCGGGTTCTGCAAGATCAATCGTTTCCGGCGACGGCCGACGGCTACTGCCGACTGCTCACATGGCTACGCAGCTTCGGCCGACTCGGCCAGGTCGGCGTTGAAGGCACCGGTAGCTACGGTGCTGGCCTGGCCCGCTATCTGACACGCCAGAACGTCGAGGTCATCGAGGTCGACCGCCCGGACCGCAAGACTCGCCGCAGCAAGGGCAAGTCCGACCCCATCGATGCCATAGCCGCCGCGCAGGCGGTGCTGTCAGGCCGAGCAGCCGGCATCCCCAAGACGCGCACAGGGCCGGTCGAGGCGATCCGAGTGCTGCGGGTCGCCCGCGCCAGCGCGGTCAAGTCCCGCACAGCCGCCCTGAACCAGCTGCACGGCCTGGTCACCACCGCTCCCGAACCACTGCGGGAACGCCTCCGCAAGGTCCGCGGCGCCAGGCTGCTGCACGCTTGTAATCAGCTCACGGTCGACGATGCTGAACTGGCCGATCCCGCCGCGGCGACCATCGTCGCAATACAGATCCTGGCCGACCGCATCCGATACCTCACCGACGAGATCACCCTCGCCGACCAGCGGATGACCGCCCTCGTCCCACAAATCGCCCCCCACACCATGGCCCTGGTCGGCGTGGGCCCCGACTCTGCAGCCCAGCTCATGATCACCGCCGGCGACAATCCCGAACGGCTACGCAGCGAAGCCGCGTTCGCCCACCTCACCGCCGCAGCACCCCTGCCCGCAAGCAGCGGGCGCACAGACCGCCACCGCCTCAACCGCGGCGGCGACCGCGCCGCCAACAAAGCCCTCTACACCATCGTCCTGACCCGACTGCGCCACGACCAGCGCACCCGCGACTACGTGCAACGCCGCACCAAGGAAGGACTCACCAAGAAGGAGATAATGCGATGCCTCAAGCGCTACGTCGTCCGCGAGATCCACTCGACCTTGCTCGCCGACTTCGCATCGCTGCCGGCTTGACAACATAGGAGCATCGCCGCCACGGACCCGCTACCAGTGGATAAGCGCTACATGCCGCTGGAGTACTAATCGATGGCACGCCCACTTGCTGGTGGTAGCAGAACGGCTCCCAGTGTTTCGGCCTGCTGACCACGACGACCGCAGATAGCAGCCCAGCGGCGGCCCCGTCACCGCCGCCTCGGCGCTGCCGCGACACCCTCGTGACGCCTGCTATCGCGGCAGCGCCGCTCCCGCTTCCGGAACCACCAGCGCTACCCGCCCTCTTACGGTCTACCCTGGGAAACCAGCGAATCGTCCGGCGGGTCATCGTGCGACGTCGCCCATTGCGCACCGAGCATTAGTCACTCAAAGCGGTCGGCGTACCGCACCCGCCGGGCGGAGCTAGCGTGTTCGTCGACCTCACGCCGCCAACGAACCGGACCGACAACGGGCCCTACGAGGGGCTGGAAACGCCCCGAATCGTACCCGCACATTCGCCTGCAGTCGCCGTGACTATGCCGCCAGCCGGCGAGGAGCTGATCGCTGGCGATTATGGATCGCTGGCATTAGTCAACCGATTTGAGAGGTGTGAATGCCAAGGCATCGCCATCCATCTACGGTTGGAATCCAGGTGGACGTGCTGCGGAACTCGGCGTCCAGGGGCTGGCCGAAGAAGGCGCCGACATCCTGGACCAGGCAGGTCAAGACCACAGCCTCGCCAGTGGATGCGAAGCGCGGCTCAAGTAAAGTCTGACTGCTCCAGCGCACCTCATCAGATCGCACGTACGTGTCAATGTACTCGTCACGGCTCAACACGGTGCCCTGCGAATTGATGTAAAGGCAATCGGGATGCATGATGGCCACCAAGATCTGAACATCTTTGGCGACCAAAGCGTCACTACGCCGCTTGGCTGCGGCAAGCACTTCTGTGGACACACGCAAAGTCTAACGGAGCCTGGTGTGAACGGTCTGCTGGGGCGACGGCTGTCGTGGTCAAAGCCGTGGTCGCCAACTACCCGCCATGGTCTGCGGCGGGACGTCTGGCCCGGCGTGGATCGGTGAGATGGTTCTGGGCGCTGGGGCGAGCTGGGTGACGTCGTTGCGGCTCCGCCGGTGACGATCACCCTGCCGCAGCGCGTCGGGTCGATGTGCGAAGGCCTCGGTATCGAGATATGTTCATATAGGTCGCCAGCGACCTCCCCAGGATGGCTGGCGGTAGTGGCCCGCCGAGTGCAGCTCGGCGGGCCACTCTATGGATCGTAGCGGTACGGCGTGTCACCAGCTGTGTGGTTCCCGTACCGCTTGTCGATGGGAAGATTCGGTGACGCCTGGACCAGGTGCGCGGGTCAAGTTGCCTGAGCCGGCAGCAGAACTCGCCAATCTCACACGTGCGTGGCGTCGCCGCCTGGACCGTAGGTCGATGGGGCTGAGTACTCGTTACGGCGCCCGGCAGCGGGTCACCCAGGCTGAGGTTGCGGAACTGGTGGGCTACTCGTCGGTCTGGTACGGCATGTTGGAACGAGGGCAGCGTGATCCCGGCTATTCCGAGGAGTTCCTCGACGGTGTGGCGGCGGTGCTGAGGCTTAACTTCCACGAGCGCATCGTTCTGTATCGCTTGGCGGTCGGCCGGGAGCCGGCGCCTCGAGCACTGACGGCACTGCCCGAGGTTGACGTCGCGACGCGGCAGATGCTCGACGAGGTCCGCACACCGGCTTGGTGCATGACGCCTGCGGGCGACGTGCTGGCCCACAATGACGCGACCGGCGCCTGGTTGCGTCACATGGTGGAGAGCGTGCCGCGCAACTTCCTGCGCTGGGTCTGCGCATCTGACGCCGCTCGGGAGCAACTGATCAACTGGCGTGACGACTGGGCGGGGCCGGCGGTGGCGCAGTTGCGAGCTTCGCTGGCGGAGCGCCCCGGCGACGAGCGCATCCGGGATGTGCTCTCCGCGGTGCTGTCGGCGAGCCCCGATCTGCGGGCTGGCTGGGATGCCGCGCCCCAGGTCCGGGTGCATCCTGGACATGCGGTGCGCAGGTTGCGAATTCCCGGCCGGCCGGAGGGTGTCGGTGTTCACCACATCTCGATGCAGTTGACTGCGAACCCGGGTGTGCAGCTTTTCGCGATCCTGCCCCACGGCGGGCGGCCGATCAGTTGGGGGCATCTGCCTCCGCCTCTTGGCTGATCACCCTGCGGACGCGGAGGTCACCGAGGTAGGCGACTCCTTGTTCGCGGGCGGCGGCGAAGTCGGCCAGGGGGTCGGCTGACGGCCGGGCCATCGTGCCGGTGACGGCAAGGATGCATCGGGGCCCGGGTTGCCAGTCTGGCGGCCGTGGAGCCTGCGCCCACAGAGTGCCCGACGCGACCAGAGACGCCGTGGAGTCACTGAGCTCGAGTTCGATTTCGGCGAGCTCGGGAACAGCCACGATGTCTTCTGCTGCGCTCCAGGCGGTCATGCCCCAGGTTGTCACGACGGTGACGTCGGTGTCGTGGCTGAGATAGGCGACGACCAGCGGTTCCAGGGAGTCTGGCCAGGACGTAAGGTGCATTGATCGTCTGCTGGTGAACTCGTCGCCGCCGCCTGGGGCGTCGACTGCGGGCCGTGCTGCTGGGCGGCTGCGGTCGGTCGCGGGTGCCTCGGTCGCCGACCTCTGGTTTCTCGTCTTCATGCATCTTCCCGGTGTCCCGCCTGCTTTCGCCTCGTCGCATGGCCACGGTCCGGCATGGCACCCCTGGGGGTTACAGCTGGACCAGCCTGTCCACCTGTCGTAGGCGGCGAGTTGACCGTCACGCGGCGCGGCGGCGACGCCGTGGACGCCGAACTCGTCAGCTGCCGCGGGTGCGGCCTCCGATTCCGGATGAACAAGCCAATGTCATCTTCGGCGGCCACGGTGATCTACGGAAGAAAGCGGGAGTTTCGAAAAATCATCGAGGTTCGTCGTTGTGTTGGGTTGCGTCCCGAGCGCTCGGGAGTGGGACCTTTCGGGGCCGGCCGGGGTGTGGCTGATCGAATCGGGGTCCGCTCGACTGTGATGCCAGCGGGCCGGTGAGTCGGCTCGTGGTCCCGCTCACCTCCGATCGGCCGTCCTGATGTGCAATACAAACCGGCCACGATACTGCGGAGCCTCATGGAATGCTGCTGGATACATACCTTGTTGTGTTGCCATTTCGGTCGGCTGCTTGCGACTGGTGGAAGGATTTTGCTATACAAACGAGTCCGCATTGGAGTACTCGTCTCCTTCGAAGGAGGTACCGGTGAGTGATCCTCAAGCCGCCCGAGCACCGGCTCGGCACAGGTTCGGCAGACGGCCCCGCGACATGCGAGGTCAGTCGACGTTTCCTGCGCCGGACCGGCGCCGGCGCGGTGGCTGCGGTGGTCACGGCGGCAACGCTGATCACCGCCACCGCGCCGGCGGCAGCGGCGTCGACGCCGCGCTGCAACTACGCCGCTGCAGGTCGGAACGCTGCGAGTACCGGCCCCCGGGTCGTCCAACAGCACCGTGTTATGCGCGATGCCGGTCGGCGCGACCGGTGCCGGGTGAAGCAGCTTCAGGGCGGCCTCAACATCTGCTACGGCCAACGCCTGACCGGGGACGGTGTCTACGGTCCGGGACGTACAACGCCGCGGGCGCTGCGCAGCGCGCCGAGCGTATGAGCGGCAGCGACGGTGTTTGCGGCCCCGAGACCGCGGCGCCGATCAAGCACCACATCTACCGCACTGCTGCGTCATGGTGCGGCCACCAGTGATACGAATCCGCCGCACCGAAGCCCTACTCATTCCGACCCGCGACACCGCCGGCAGCTGATCCGTCAGCCGGCGAGCCGCCCGCATCGCACAGCATCACCCACAAACCCTGGCTTTCTGGAGATCGCCTTGCATAACAACAGAAAACTGATCCGACCCGTGGCTCGGGCCGCCGTCGCGCTGGCTGCGATCCTCGCCACCATCCCGGTCGCGCCGGCCGTCGCACACGCCGCCACGCCGAGGTGCGACACCCACTGGCTGTGGAACCACACCGACCCCAACGGCGATCCGGCGGTCCTGGCGCGCCTGGGGGAGACGACGGCATTCGACTACTGGGTCTACACGCCGGCGGCGTGGATCAACAGCGATGCCGCAAACCCCGCCTGCACCCTCAGCTACGGCATGACGGGCAGGAAGGTGAGGGTTCTGCAAGAGGCGCTCAACCTCTGCTACAGCAACCGGCCGCATCCGTGGGAGCTCGCCGCAGTCAGGCTCGGCTTCGCTCCTCTGCAGGTCGACGGCCAATTCGGTCCGAAGACGAAGGCGGCGCTGGTCGCAGCCCAGAGATATCACAAGATCAAGACTGATGGCGTCTACGGTCCGCAGACCGCATCGACGCTACGGTTCCCCGTCCAGCCGATCAGCGGGCCGTGGCACGGCTGGCTGTGCCACCTGCGGCTGCCGAACTGAGATCTTCCTGCGGCCCGCCGTCCGGCGGGCCGCACCGCTGGCCCTCCGGGCTCGACCTGCGAAGACGCTCGCCAGTTCGGGAACGACCGGTGCCCGGCCGCAGAACGGCGGCCGGCGATCACCACCGGTGACGGACCGGCCCTCGACGCACCGCCGCGAGCCGTGCTGCCCGTCACCCGACAGAACCGCCGCACAGCCGCGAACCGGCTGCCCTGCCGTCCGATCTTGCATGAGGTGAACTGATGACCTTGCTGGTGCTGTCCAACCACAATCCCGTCCTGGAGGACGGCCTGCACGCCGCCGGCCACGACGTGGTCGTGTGCCTGACCAAACCCAACGCGCTCGCCCGGGCGCAGACCAATCCGGGCTACGAGCTGCTGACCGTGTCGGACTGGCAGTCCTACACCGAACTCGTGCAGCTGGCCCGGCACCTGCGCGGCCGTATCGACCGGGTGGAGACCTGCTGGGAAGGCGCCATCATGGCCGCAGGCCTGGTCCGGGACCTGCTGGACCTGCCCGGGCTGTCGCTGCGCCAGTCCGCGGGATTCCTCGACAAGGCGATCATGAAGCGTAGGCTGTCCGCCGCCGGGATCGACGTGGCCCGCCACCAGGTCGTCACCGCCGTCGACCAGATCCCCGCCGCAGCCCGGGTCGTCGGCGGCTGGCCGCTGGTCGTCAAGCCGCTGGCCGGGTTCGCCTCCACCAACACCCACGTCATCGACTCGCCCGAGCATCTGCGCGACCTCGACGCGGCAGACGTGTTCGACACCGCCACCGCGACCACCGCGGCGTTCGCCACCGAACGGGCGTACCTGGGCCTGGCCGACCAGAACGCGTTCCTCGTCGAGGAGTACATCGACGTGGTGGCCGAATACCACGCCGACGCGCTGTGGCAGGACGGCGTCGCCCAGTACCACCTGCCGGGCCGGTACAACACCCCGCCGCTGACCGGCATGGGCGCCACCCTCGGGTCATGGCTGATCGACCCGCAGTCGGCCGACGGCAGCAAGGTTGTCGCGCTCGCCGCCGCCGCGGCGCAGACCCTGGGAATGCGGAACGGATTCACCCACGCCGAGGTGTTCCACGCTGCTGACGGGCGCTGGCTGCTGGGCGAGATCGCCGCCCGCGTCGGCGGCGGAGGCATCCAGCAGACCATCGGCCACGCCCACCGCATCGACGTGCCCGCGCTGATGGTGCAGGTCGCCGCGGGTCGGCCCGTCACGACCACCCTGGCCGACGTGCCGGGGGTCTTCGGCTGGGCAGGCACCGCAGTGCCCGCCGGGACCGTGCAGTCCTGCGCCGATCCAGACGCCGTACGCCGCCATCCCGCGGTCATCGACGCCACCGTCGCGGCACGGCCCGGGATGCGCGGCGGGCCGACCAGCACCGGCCTGTGGGCCGGGCTGGCCGGCATCGCCTACCTGCACACCGCCGACGTCGCCGCGATGCGAGACGCCATCGCCGCCGTGCCCGACCTGTACGCCCTCACCATGCGGGAGACGGCATGACCGCGGCCGCCGTCACCCCGCCCGCAGCCCCAGGGTGGTGGACCTCCCGCTTCGGGCAGATACCAGGCAACGGCCGGCGACTACTCGCCGGGCTCGGCGCGTCACGGCTGGGGTTCGTCGTCGTCCCGTTCGCCGCCTACTGGCTGGCCAACGACCGCGACCTCACCGCCGGCCAGACCGCCGTGGTGATGACCGCGTTCGGCGCGGGCTGGACCTTCGGCGTGTTGGCCGGAGGGTCGATGGCCGACCGTGTCGGCCGCAAGTACACCATCATCATCGCCAACGTCCTGTCCGCCGGGGCGTTCCTGCTTCTCGGCGCCGCACCCACCCTCCTGAGCCTGTGCGCGGCCGCGGCCGCAGCCGGGTTCGCCTTCGACCTGGCCCGGCCCGCCGTGCAGGCGCTGCTGGCCGACATCGTCGACGCGCAGTCCCGAGCACCGGCTCTGGCGCTGCTGTACTGGATCATGAACCTGAGCAGGGCCGCGAGCTGCGTGATCGGCGGACTGCTCGCCCAGCATGACTTCCGCCTGCTGTTCGTCCTCAACGCCTTGCTCAACCTGGCCTTCGCCGCCGTTGTCGCCGCCGTTGTCGCCGAGCCGCCGCGACCGGTCGTCGGTCGCGGGCGCGGCGCCTGGCGTTCGGTCCTGGCAGACCGGCGCATGGTCGGGTTCACCGCAGTCACGCTGGTGTTTCTCACCGTGCATGCGCAGTCGATGGTGACCCTGCCCGTCGTGATGGACGAGGCCGGCATCCCGCCTGTGTGGTACGGGATCGTCCTCGCCGCCGATCCCGCCGCCGTCGTCATCGCCCAACTTCTGCTGCAGCGTTTCATCGCGACGCTTCCGGCCGCGAAGGCCTGCGCAGCCGGTATCGCGGCAGTCGGCGCCGGTCTGCCGCTGACCGCTGTGGGCGACTCGGTCGGCTGGTTCGTCGCGACGACGCCGCTGTGGGTGGCCGGCGAGGTCGTGTTTCTGGCGATCGCGCCGGCCGTGGTGGCAGGCCTCGCCCCGTCCGACATGCGGGGTGCGTACTTCGGGGTCTGGGGCGCCACCATGGGCGTGGCGGCGCTGGCCGCACCGGTCACAGCCTTGCTCCTGCTGCACCTGGGCGGTGGCACGTTGCTGTGGGCCGGCTGCGTCATCGCCGGCGCTGCAGCTGCGGCCGCCTGCCTGCGAATGGACCTCTCGCCCGCCAGCGCCGAACCTGACGGGAGCGACGCACGATGAATGCGGCCATGGTGGTCTGCGCACCGGCCTGCAGGCCGGATTGCGGGTTTGCGATCGGCCGCCGGCCGTTGGGCCACTCAGCCCTGTCGCGGCTGCCCGCCCATCTCGTCGATGGCGGCCAGCAGTTCGACCACCCTCGGACGCAGCAGATGCAGGTCAACGCCCCGCCCGGGGGAGTGCTGGGGCCGGGAGTCGCTCATCAGCGCCTCCTGCAGGTCGAAGTAGTTCTCCTTGGCCTGCTCGGGCTGCCGTGGCGCTCGCAGCGCCTTATCCATCAGCGCAGCCTCGACGACCGCCACCATCGGCAGATTCTCCAGCAGCGCGATCAAGTTGATGTACTCGATCAGCAGCACGGGCAGCCGCAGCCCGACAGCCTCCTTGTCGCCCTGGATGTCAGGAAGGTTGTCCGGCAGGGCCTGCTGCCGGTCGGCCGGCAGCTTGCTGTTCTTGATCCGCTGCCGCCGGCGCATGTTGGCCAGCACCTCGGCCTTCGTGACGGGGCCTCGCCCTGGCACATGGGCCAGCGGTTCGGCTTCACCCGGCATCACCGAACCGTCGATGCTCACCTGCGGCTCGGGGCTGCGCGGCAGGTTGATGCGCCGCATGTGCACCCGTGAGCCGTCTCCGTCGGTGGTCTTCGCCATCGCACCGCCAAATTGATCACGAAAGTATGTATAGCAGTAGTCAGCAGATGCTAGGCGTCGCTCGGTTGACTTGCAACGGGGCTCGCCATCGAGGCGCACCTCAGGCCGCTGACCTCGCATGAGTCGAGGTTGCGTCCCTTCCGGCCAATCAACGGATCGCTGTACCTGCCAGTGGTCGCTATACATTCGCCGAACTCTGGAGGAATGCCATGTCCGATAGGAGCGCGGCTGTGGGCGGCCGCTGGCGGTGGGGCGCCCAGGCCGGCCCGACCGGAGCGTTGTGGTGCGCGCTGGCGATGGTCGTGCTCGGCGCGTCCGTCCCCGTCAGCGGTGCACTCACCGGATACCCGACCGCCTTGGCGCAGGCGGCTCGCTATGCACTGGGCGCCGTCGTCATGCTCGGGCTGCTCGCGCTTCGGCCTCCGCCGGCGGTGAAGGTCTCGGGGCGCGAGTGGATGCTGCTGGCCACCATGGCGGCTGTCGGCCTGGCCGGATTCAACCTGGCTCTGATGACCGCGTTGCGCCACGCCGACGCCGCGGTGGTGGCCGCGGTCGTGGGCTGCGTCCCGCTGGCGCTGGCCGTTGCGTCTGCGCTGTTGGCGGGCCGGATGCCGACCCGCAGCGCGCTGGCCGCGGCTGCCGTCGTGGTCGCCGGGACGGTCGTCATGCACGGGCCCGGCGCGGCCGGTGGCGCCGGAATGGCGGCCGCCGTGTGTGCCCTGTTCTGCGATGTCGTCTTCACGCTGCTGGCGGCGCGGCTCACACCGCGGCTGGGTCCGCTGCGGGTCGCTGCCTACAGTTGCGCGCTGGCAGTGCCCATTCTTGCAGCCTTCGCGGTGCTCACCGGTGAGGCTCAGGTCTGGAGGCTGCCGAGCCGAAGCGAAGCCACGGTGATCGTCTTCCTGGGGATAGTGCTGACGGCAGGTGCGTTCCTGGCGTGGTTCCACGGTGTGAGCCGCCTCGGCGCCGACAAGGCAGGACTGTTCGTCGCGCTGGTGCCCACGACGGCGGTGGCTGTCGCGGCCGTCGCTGACGCGACCCTTCCGCCACCGAACGTCGTCCTGGGAGTGCTCACAGTCGGGGCAGGGATCTTGGCGGCATTCGTGCGGCCGACGGCTGTCCCCGTGCCGTTACTGGCCTCGGCCCGGCCGGGAACCACGGCGCTGCCACGGCCGGCGTTTCCGCCTGCGCTGGCCGGGTAGCTCCGCGGTCCCCGTGAGGGACACGCATCACGTATGCGGCAGGGATGTGACACGGTCTGAGCTGTTCCCGTTGGCTCTGAATGACCGCGCCAGGGCTGGTTCTGATCGGGCCGAAGGCGAAACGGCGTCAGTGAAATCAGTAGATCTTCATGACGGCGAATTGTTCTGATCGTGGTTGCTCGAGCGAAGCGTTGTACTCCATCCGCCCCATCATGGCTACCGGCTGCCTACGAGAACATGCGCAAGCAGCAACCGAAGCGGCGGATAGCCGTCGAGCGCGCCCTCGCCGAACTGACGTGGTGGCGAGGCCTGAAGCGCTACACCGGACGACGCGAACCGTTCGCGTAGACTGTTGTCGATGTCACCGCCCTCGTCTCCGACCGTGCCATCACCTGGTGACAGGCCCCGAACGGCTCTCGTGCACCGTGAACTATTCCGCACAAGATCCTTAGTGTCCGTTGAAGAACCAGGTCAGCGGGTAGGGCGCGCACGGGAGGAAGCCAGCCGTTCATGCCGCGCTACGGTGAGGCATGGCTGCCATCACCGTGAACAATGACTCGGAAGGATGGCTCACACTGAGGTCATTTCAACCTGACGACCGTGGATGTCTCGGGTTGATCAACCCGGTGTGAGGATGTCCACGAGTTTGCGAAGCTCCTGATAGGACTGGGGTTACCACACGCACCAGTACCAGCAGGAGCTTCAGTTGCTAACCTACCGCGCCCTGATCCCCGGCCTGTCGAGGCCCCACCTCGAGTTCCTTACCGGGCTTCTGGCCGAGCACCGTATGCAGACCGGGTGCCGGTGGCGCAAGCTCTCACCCGCCCGTCAGGCGCTGCTGGTCCTGGTCCACCAGCGCTGCGGCGACAGCCTGGCCCGGTTGGCCGTGTCGTTCGAGGTGTCACCACCCACGAGCTACCGGTACGTCACCGAGGCGGTTGCGCTGCTGGCCGCACGGGCGCCGACGCTGGATCAGACCTTGGCCGGACGGCAAGGGAAGGTGACGATCCTGGACGGGACGATCATCGCCGCGTTCCG
>NZ_JBFAOU010000206.1:0-13210 GCF_040675365.1 Catellatospora sp. NPDC049609
GGCCGAGGTGCCGGTCGGCGAGGAGACGACGGTGCTGCCCTCGTACACCCGGTAGCCGCTGACGGTGCCGGAGGCGGCGCCCCAGCCGAAAACTCGATGTGATAGGCCAACGCCTGTTCAAGGCGGGGCGGCGGATCAGTCGGGTTGCCTGGTCATGGCCAGGACGTCGAGGGCGGCGTCCAGCTCCGCCTCGGTGAGCTTGCCCGCCTCGATGTGGCCGCGTTCCAGGACCACCTGGCGGATGGTCTTGTTCTCGGCCAGGGCCTGCTTGGCCACGGCCGCCGCCTCCTCGTAGCCGATGTGGCGGTTCAGCGGGGTGACGATGGACGGGGAGCCTTCGGCGTAGAGGCGGGCCACCTCCTCGTTCGCCTTCAGGCCGGCGATGCAGCGGCGGGCGAACAGGCGGCTGACGTTGGTGAGCAGGGTGATGGACTCGAGCAGGTTGCGGGCGATCAGCGGAAGCATCACGTTGAGCTCGAAGTCGCCCTGGGACCCGGCGAAGGCGACCGCGGCGTCGTTGCCGATGACCTGGGCGCAGACCTGGCGGACGGACTCGCAGATGACGGGGTTGACCTTGCCGGGCATGATCGACGAACCCGGCTGGAGGTCGGGGATGCGCAGCTCGGACAGGCCCGCGCGGGGGCCGGAGCCCATCCAGCGGATGTCGTTGGCGATCTTGTAAAGGCTGACCGCGGTGACACGGAGCTGGCCGGACAGCTCCACCAGGGCGTCGCGGGACCCGTGCGCCTCGAAGTGGTTCTCGGCCTCGGTCACGGGCAGGCCCGAGTTGGCGGCCAGGCGGCGGTAGACCTCCCGGCGGAAGTCGGCGCTCGCGTTGACGCCGGTGCCCACGGCAGTGCCGCCCAGCGGCAGCTCCGCCACGTGCGGCAGGGCCGAGGCGATCCGCTCGGCGGCCCGGTGGAGCTGGTGGGCGTACCCGGAGAACTCCTGGCCCAGGGTCACCGGAGTGGCGTCCATCAGATGCGTGCGGCCGGACTTCACCACGTGCGCGAACTCCGCCGCCTTGCGCGTCAGCGCGTCCTCCAGCTCCAGCAGCGCGGGGCGCAGGTCGAAGGCCACCAGCCGCAGCGCCGCCAGGTGGATCGCGGAGGGGAACACGTCGTTGCTCGACTGGGAGGCGTTCACCTGGTCGTTCGGGTGCACCGTGCGGCCGAGGCGCTGCCCCGCCAGGCGCGCCAGGACCTCGTTCAGGTTCATGTTGGTCGAGGTGCCCGAGCCCGTCTGGAACACGTCGACCGGGAAGTGCTGCGCGAAGTCGCCCTCGGCGACCTCCCGCGCGGCCGACGCGATCGCGCCCGCCGTCTCGCTGTCCAGCACCCCGGTGGCCGCGTTGGCCTCGGCCGCCGCCTCCTTGATCTGGGCAAGGGCAATGATCAGGGGGTACGGCAGAGGGGTCCCCGAAACCGGGAAGTTCTCCACCGCCCGCTGGGTCTGCGCGCCCCACAGCGCGTCGGCGGGCACGCGTACCTCGCCCATCGTGTCGTGCTCGACTCGATACTCCGTCATGGCTTCATCCTTACCCCGTTCCGCACGGCAAGGCGAAGATCGGCGCGCACACGAAGAAGGGGCAGGACCATCAGGCCCTGCCCCTCGACAACTGCTATGCGTCAGATGCGCACGCCGGAAGCGGCGTGGAACGCGTGGTGGCTGCCCACGACCGGCTTCACGAACACGGTGTCGCCGAGGCTCGGCATCGCCTGGCGGGTCGTGGTGACCACGAACCGCTCCTCGCCACCGTTGATCGCGGCGTGGCCGTACACGTTCGCGTTGGCGCCCAGGTCCTCGACCAGGTCCACGACGATCGGCATGCCGCCCTCGCTCGCGCCCACCAGGTCCGAGTCCTCCGGGCGGAAGCCCACGGTGACCTGGCCGTTGCCGCCCTCGGCCTGCGCCGCGGCGACCTGCTCACGGGTGAGCGGGAGCACCATCTGGCCGAACACCGCGCCGGCGTCGGTCAGCTGGACCGTCTTGATGTTCATGGCCGGCGAGCCGATGAAGCCCGCGACGAACACGTTCGACGGCTTGTCGTACAGGGCACGCGGGGTGTCGCACTGCTGCAGCACACCGTCGAGCAGCACGGCTACCCGGTGACCCATGGTCATGGCCTCGACCTGGTCGTGCGTGACGTAGACCGTGGTGATGCCCAGCTGCGACTGCAGCGTGGCGATCTGCGAACGGGTCTGCACGCGCAGCTTGGCGTCGAGGTTCGACAGCGGCTCGTCCATGAGGAAGACCTGCGGCTCACGCACGATGGCGCGGCCCATGGCGACACGCTGGCGCTGACCGCCGGAGAGCGCCTTCGGCTTGCGGTTGAGGTACTCCTCCAGCTGCAGCATCTGCGCGGCCTTCTTGACCCGGACGTCGATCTCCGACTTCGGGGTCTTGCGCAGCTTGAGCGCGAACGCCATGTTCTCGTACACCGTCATGTGCGGGTAGAGGGCGTAGTTCTGGAAGACCATCGCGATGTCCCGCGACTTCGGCGGGAGGTTCGTGACGTCCTTGTCGTTGATGTAGATCGCGCCCTGGTCGACGTCCTCAAGACCGGCCAGCATCCGCAGGCTGGTGGACTTGCCACAGCCGGACGGGCCGACGAGGACGAGGAACTCGCCGTCGTTGATCTGGAGGTCGAGCTGGTCGACGGCGGGGCGGTCGGTGCCCGGGTAGATCCGGGACGCCTTCGCGTAGGTGACGGTAGCCACGGGGGTGTGTCCTTCCACCGGCAGGAACGTGCCGGACGATCCGAGTGAAAGTGAAGTGCCGAATACGTTTGCACGAACCCGGCGTTCGTCAACCTAGCCCGGTGACGCCGCGTTAACAAGCCCGTGGATCATCATGTGGAACGCACCTGCCAGGCAAAACGGACTTTACGCCGATGATCGGCACGAAACTCCGGGGAATCCGGTAGGCGCCGCGGAGGGTCCGCCGCGTACCATCGCTGGGTACGCCGCTGCGGCGGTCGTGCATGCCGGCCTGGCGCAATTGGTAGCGCACCCGACTTGTAATCGGAAGGTTAGGGGTTCAAGTCCCCTGGTCGGCTCCAATAGTTCAGCTAGGAACGGCCGGTTCGGGCGAGAAGATGCGACAGCACAGCCGCAGCCGTCGGAGTGAGGTCCAGCTTCGTGACCTCTGCGAGGCTGACGAACTCCGCGGCCTGCCCCTCCCCGACGACGATGGCGCTGGCGGGCATCACGCCGCAGCGGGCCGTATAGACGCGCACATCCACGCCCGACGTGCCTTCGGCGAGGTCCGGACGCACGTCCTGCCAGAAGAGCTGGAACTCCGTGTCGACGACCAGCCCGGTCTCTTCAGCCAGCTCGCGTCGAGCCGCCTGCTCGTAACCCTCGCCTTCCTCGACATGTCCGCCGACCAGACCCCACTGGCCCGGCTCGGCCCGCGCACGACGGTCACGAAGCTGCAGCAGGACCGCCCCGGTGGGATCGATGAGCAGCACCACCGCGATCCGCACCGGCGGCCCGGCCGGTGTCGACGGCTGAACACCCTCGACGCGGTGCAGCCCCGCGCGCACCCGGTGCCGGAGCAGCTCGTACTGCCCACGGCACCGGTTCGGCGGGCCGGACGGACGGGCCACGCCCACGCCGCCGGTGACGGTCTCGCCCGGGCGGAACTGATCCCGGGTGAGGTCGACCTCGGTGCCGTCGGGCAGGCGGTTCCAGTAGTGATGTCCGCGCCGCACGCCGCCCTCGAACACCTCGCCCAGCATCAGATCGCCACCGAGCAGGTCGTGGAGGACAAGGGCGGTGACCCCGCACTGACCACGGCTCGGGTTCTCCGGTCGCCAATCGGCGAGATCTACGGGATCGCAGGTATCCGGGCCCCAGGCGTCCCGCACGACGGTCCGCAGCCGCGACAAGGTCAGCATCGCGACATCATGCGGCCCGCCTCCGACAACCTGAGCGCGCTCGTGGCACGGAAAAGGGGGCCCGCAGCCACGGGCCCCCTTTGGGCGGACGCGGTCAGCCGAGCCCGCCGCCGAACTTCGTCCCCAGCAGGCCCCCGCCGACCATGCCGCTCGGGGTGAACGTCTGCACGGTGGTGTCGGTGCCGTAGACCGGCATGACGTGGAGCACGCCCTCGTTGTAGCTCGTGCCGTTGTCCTCGAAGGGCACGCCGACGATCAGGTCCGCCTTACTGCTGTTGCGGATCTTCGTCGCGAGCAGCACGCTGCCGAACTGGTCACCGGTCTCGCCGTCCTCGTCCATGGGGCATTCCGGCAGTCCCGACCATCCGCAGCTCCGGGCCTGCGAGAGGAACAGGCTGGAGATGGCCAGACCGTCCGGGTTGCCTCGCAGCACGGTCAGGCCGCCGACGTCCGTGACGGTGTTCCAGTCGTCGTACGGCGCGGCCACGACGACGTCGGCGAACCGGTCGGCGTTGAGGTCGCCGACCGTCACGGCCGTGCCCCAGCGGTCGCCCGCCCCCAGGAGGTCGCCGCCCCGGTCGAAGAGGACCTGGCTCGCCGTGGCGGTGAGGCCGGTCGCCGCGCCGCGGATCAGGAAGGCGGCGCCGGAGTCGGCGCTCGTGTCGACGTCCTCACCCGGCGCGCCGACCGCGAGGTCGGCCTTGCCGTCACCGGTCACGTCGCCGGCGCCGAGCGCGAAGCCGAACTGGTCGCCGGACTCGCCGGTCTCCGGCATGTTCGCGGTGTCCTGGTCGAACGCCTGCGAGCCGGTGGCGGTGATGCCCGACGGCGAGCCGAGCAGGATCGTCACCGAGCCCGTGCCGGTCGCGGTGCCGATGGTCTCGCCGGGTGCGCCGACGGCGAGGTCGGTGCGCCCGTCGCCGTTGAAGTCGCCCGCGGCCAGGGCGGCGCCGAACTGGTCGCCGTCCTCGGCGGTGTCCGGCACCGCGCCGGTGTCCTGGGTGAACCAGTTGACGCCGGCGCCGGTCGAGGCGAGACCGGCGGCCGCGCCGTACAACACCTTCACGCCGCCCCGGTTGCCGCTGTTGCCCGGTGCGCCGACGGCGACGTCGCCGAAGCCGTCGCCGTTGAAGTCACCCGCGGCGAGGGCCGCGCCGAAGCGGTGCGGGCCGGTCCCCGGGATGGCGGACGAGGCGGACACGGACTTCGACAGCTGCGCCGTGAGGCCCCACACGGTGCCCCGCATGACGGTGACGGAGCCCTCGCCGCTCGGGCTGTCGGGGGCGCCCGCGAGGACGTCGGCGTACCCGTCGGCGTTGGTGTCCGCGGTCGTGACCGCGGCGCCGAAGTTGCCGTTGGGGGCCGAGGCGCCCTGCACGAAGGCGTTGTCCTGGGTGTAGAGCTGGTTGCCCAGCGGGTGCGGACCCGTCGAGGTGCCGAACATCGTGCGGATGGCGCCGCCGGCGGGCTGGCCGGAGACGGGGCGGCCGGGCTCGCCGATCGCGAGGTCGCCGAAGCCGTCGCCGTTGATGTCGTTGGTCAGCGGGCGCTTGCCGGAGCAGTTGTAGACCCGCAGGTTGTCGATCCACCAGCCGTATGCCGCGCTGATCGGGTCGACGCCGTCGGTCTGCACCTCGAAGCGCAGCTTCACCTTCCTGCCCTGGTACGCCGTCAGGTCCACCCGGCTGGAAACCCAGCCCAGGCTGTCGCCGCCGAACCACTTGCCGCTGAAGTCGAACAGCGTTTTGGTGGGACCGTTGACCCATCCGGATGTCAGCGGCGTCCACGCGGTCGAGCCCTCGACCTGGATCAGCACCCGGCCGCCGTCGTAGTGCGCCAGCGGGCTCGTGCCGTCGTTGACGGTGTAGTCGAACGAGTAGTGGTGGTTGAAGTGCGCGTACACCGGACCGGTGGCGGGCAGTTGCAGGTAGGCGCTGCGGGCCACCCAGTGGGTCGACCTCGCGGCGTCCGGGTACGGGTCGGGGATGTAGAGCGCGTTGCCCGCCGAGTGGCTGGGGCGGGCGCTGCCGTCGATGGACGCGGCACCCGACTCGGACCAGCCGGTGAACAGCGAGCCGCTGGCCGGCCAGTTGAAGTTGTCGAACAGGACGTTGGTGCTGGCCGCCGGAGCGGCGCACTGCGGCGCCTGCGGGATCGGACCGTCGGCCACCGGCTTGGTGGACATCTTGGTGGCGCCCGTGGCGTAGAGGACCGACAGGCAGTGCTGGTCGGTGATGCCCAGCGCGGTGTCCTTGGTCAGGTTGATGCACGCCTGGTGCAGCGCGTACGCCAGGTCGGAGTAGTCCGAACCCGGGGTCAGCAGGCCCTCGGCCGCCAGCCAGATGCGCGCCGTCTTGCGGACGTCGCCGATGGGCTTGATGGTGAACCCGCCGAACGTGCCGCCGTCGTTCATCAGGTACGCCGTCTTGTTGCCCACCCCGCTGTTGATGTGCACACCGGCGTTGTCGTACGGGTGGGAGTGCCACAGCGGGCTGTCGGTGGCGTCGGGCTGGTTCATCGCGGGCGGGTGGGACATGTTGCGGATCGCCCCGCCGGGGATGTCCTCGCCCAGCAGCCACTTCGCCGCGGGTGTGTCGTTGCCCGCCGGAGTGCCGGTGAAGACCTGGTCGAACGCCTCACCCAGCACGTCGGAGATCGACTCGTTGATCGCGCCCGACTGGCTGTAGTACAGCAGCTTCGAGGTGTACTCGGTGATGCCGTGGGTGAACTCGTGCCCCACCACGTCGTCGGCCGAGGCGTAACCGGCGCCGTAGGTCAGCTGCCCGCCGTCCCAGAACGCGTTCGGGTACGGGCAGCTGCCGGTGTTCGGGCAGAAGTTCACCGCCGAGACCAGGTCCTTGCCGGCGTTGTCGATGCTGTTGCGGCCCATGCTCGTCAGGAAGTCGCGGAACGCGCCCGACAGCTGGTAGGCCGCGTCGACGTCGGTGACGCCGGTGGCGCCCTGGCCCTCCGCCCGCGCGACGGGGGCGCCCCCTGGGCAGGCGTTGGTCGAGTTCGGGACGTTGCCGAAGTCGCAGACCGTCCGGGCGCCGTTGGCATGGGCCGTCTGCGAGAAGCTGAGCGCGACCCGGCCGTCGTCCGCGTTCACCAGCACGTACTGCCGGATCTCGCGGTCGGTCCTGCTGCGGACCTCGAGCTGCCACACGGCGCGCGCGCCGCGGACGTCCACGGCGTCGACGAGCGCCGGGTCGTACGCCGACAGCACCGGCTTCGACGCGGTCAGCGTCCGCGGCTCGACCCTCGCCGCCTTGGCGGTGCCCGCGACGGCCGTCCGCTGCGCCGCGGCGGCGGTGATCCGCGCCGTGCCGGCGAAGGCCCCGGCGGTGGTGGTCTCGCCGTTCATGCCCAGCAGGCTGCCGTCCTTGGCGAGCTGGACGTTGAGCTGCCCGCCGATCACCGGCAGACCTGCACGGACCTGCGGGAAGTGCAGGATCCTGACCCCGGCCTGGAGCTCGGTGCGGGGTGGGGCGAGCTCGCGCGCGGCGTCGCGGACACCGAACAGCGAGGCGTAGCGGTCGAGGTGGGCGCGGGCGGCGCCTTCCGGCGACGTGACGGGCCGACCGCCGACGGTCTCCGGCCTGATCGTCTTGCCGGCCGCCGGGCTGATGGCGCGCACCCGCCCGGCCGCGTCCCGGTGCACGGTCGCCGTCGGGGCGGGCGGTTCGGCCGCCGCGGGCACGGGCAGCACGAGGCCGCCGGTGACGAGTGCGGCAGCCAGGGTAATGGTCAGCCCAGGGAAGGCTGGCCGTCGTGAAGTACTCAAGACGTACCCCCGATTGATTTTGCCGACCGGAGGACGGTACTGAACCCGAGGGCCATACGGGATCGGCCATTTCTCCGAAGCCTGCGGCCGACGATCCAATCTCCACAGAGGTCCGCGTCCTGACCGGCGCCAGGGGCGTCCGGGTCAGCTCACCTGGCGGCGGTGCTCGTCGAGGCGCTCGACCAGGGCGACCATCTTCTCGAACGGCAGCCGCACAGCCGGGCTGAACAGGTTGCGGCTGACGCCGACGTGCGTACGCACCTCGCCGCCGTCCAGCAGCTCGACCCAGAGCATCCGCTTGCCCCCGCCCCAGCCCGGCTGGTGGCGGATGGTGAAGGCGCGCACGTCGCGCAGCGGGATGGTGGTGCGGGCGCCGGCGAACCTGAGGATGAGCAGGTCCCCGTCCACCCACACGCCCTGCTGCAGGCCTACGTAGCAGGCGGCGGCCAGGGCGGCGAGCGGCAGCAGCGCGGGGTCGGTGTAGCGGCCGTCCATGACGGCTTCGATGACCAGGGCCACGCAGATCGCCAGCCCGACGAGGTAGAGCGGGCCGAAGGCGGGCAGCGGCGTGAGGCGGGCGGCGCGGCGGACAGTGAGCGGGGGCACGGCCGCATTCTGCTCGGATGGCGGCCCGCCTGCCAGTCCTCGACCGCCGGGGATCGCTGTCTGCGGTCCGAAGTCGCCATCCCGCCGCGGAAAAGGACCCGGAACGGCGGTCGTCGCCGGCGAACGGAGGAGGGCGGACGCGCAGCGCGTCCGCCCTCCCGTGGGTGCCGGTCAGGCGACGGTGTCGCTCTCCAGCGGGAGCAGGCCGGCGGCCGTGCCGACCAGCGGCAGGGCGCGCAGCACCTCCATCGAGGTGGCCATGTTGCCGACGATCGGCAGGTCGTTGATGAGCGGCAGCTGGCCCAGCAGGCCGCCCAGCGGCAGGCCGCCGCCGGCGCCGCCGGTCAGCGAGCCGAGCAGCGGCAGCTCGCCGAGGCCGGGCAGCGGCAGGGCCTCGGCGGCCGGGGCCGACTCGGCGTACTCCGCGTCCTCGCCGGCGATCGGGCGCTCGGTGGCGCGGTGCCGGCCGACGTGCGGCTGGGCGACCACGGTCGGCGCGGCGAACTGCTGGGCGGCGGGCTGCTGCGTGGCGAGGCCGGGTGCCGGGTTGAGCAGGTTGGCGCCGCGGCCGGGGTTCAGCCCGGACAGGTTGCCGGTGACCTTGCTCAGGGCGTCGCCGACGATCGGCACCGAGCCGACGATGGGCAGCGCGCTGCCCGGCTTGCCGCCCTGCACGATGCCGCTGCTGAGCATGCCGCCGACGAGCGGCAGCTTGGTCACGGTGTCGAGGCTGAGCTGGCCGTTGACGACGTCGCGGACGCCGGGCAGCTGCTTGGCGATGTCGCCGACGACGAGGATGCCGTCCAGCGGGCCGCCGTTGCCGAGCACGTCGCCGAGGATCGGCAGCTTGTCGACGAAGGGCAGGCCCTCGGTCATGCCGGCGGCCGGCAGGTCCGCGTCGGCGGCCTGCGCCGCCCCGTCCGCGGTGTCCGTGGCGGCGAGCAGGTCGCCGATGTCGCTGCTGCGGCCCATCGCGTCGGCGATGAGGGCCGGCACGATCTGCGAGGTGGCGTCGGCGACCTGCTGGGACAGCGCCGGGTCGAGCGTGACGCCCTGCGAGTCGGACGGGTCGAGGCCGTCCATGTCGAGCATCGGGTCGAGGACGGCCTGCTGCATGAGCTGGTCGACCGGCTCGCCCACGGGGGCGTCCAGCCAGTCGCCGAAGCGGTCCTGGGTGATGTCGCCCGCGGTACGCGGCGCGGGCGCGTCCTGCGGCGGCGGTGCCTGCAGGTCGTTGCGCTCGCCGGCGAGGCCGCCGGGCAGGGCCCCAGTCAGGCTGTCCAGCGGGCTGGGGGCGCGCTTGCCGTTGAGGCCGCCGGTCAGGCCGCCGAGGCCGTCGGTGATGCCGCTGAGCGGGCTGGCGTCGCCGCCGGTGAGGCCGCCCAGGCTGCCCAGCGGGCTGGCGTCGCCGCCGAGCAGGCCGTTGGTCAGGCCGCCGATGGTGCCGTTGCCGTCGGCGCCGACCAGGCCGTTGGCGAGGCCGCCGAGCGGGCCGTTGCTGAGGCCGCTGATGGGGCTGCCGCCGGGCGTGCCGCCCAGCAGGCCGCCGAGCGGGCCGCCGGAGAGCATGCCGGTGACGCTGTCCAGGCCGGGCAGCGGCAGCGCCTCCTCCTTCGCGGAGCCGGTGAGCAGGCTGGTGGCGCTGCTGAGGAGGTTCGTGCGCGGCAGCGCGTCGGACAGCCGGGGCAGCTTGCCGGCGAGCGAGATGTCCTGGATTCCGGGCGCGTGCGCGGTGAGGCCGACCTTGCCGTTGCCGCGGGTGACGGCGAGCGGGCCGTCGGAGACCAGGCCGGCGCTCAGGCGCGTGTCAGGCGTGTCCAGCGACAGGCCCAGGTCGTGCAGGCCGCCCGTCGGGGAGAAGAGGTCGGCCACCAGCCCTCGCATGGCCTGGGGATCGGCGGTTTTGGCCTCGGCGAAACCTTCAGCGTGCGCGACGCCATTGCCGAGAAGCATGACGCCGCCCGCCACGCCGACGGCGCCGACGGCACGGTAGAACCACTTGTTCATGTCCATCCATTCGATTGCTGACCGGGGCGCCCGTTGCTGCAGGGCGCTGTTTGGTGCATTCGTCGGAAGGAGCAACGACCAAATGGGGCATATCGTCGCGGGAAAGGCATGTGCGACGATCCCTCAGGGGTGGTTCAGGTGGTACGCGGTCGATAGCATCCGGGCGTGCTCACCCCCTCCTCGGTAGTGGCCAACCTCCGCCGTGCCCGCAACAACCACTTCGTGATCAACGGCTCCGACGGCCTGGCGTACCGGCTGGCCGAGCAGCTGACCACCCGCTACGGCGTGGACGTCGTGGTGCTGATGACACCCGCCCAGCAGCGGGACGCGCGCGACTTCGGCGAGCTGCCCCGGGTGCGGGTGGTGCTCGTCGACCGGATCGACGAGCGCGCCCTGGCCAAGGCGGATGTGGCCACCGCGCTGGGGATGGCGCTCACCGTCCAGGACGACGTCGGCAACATCCACGTCGCGCTGCAGGCCCGCGAGCTGGTCCCCGAGCTGCGCCTGGTGGTCCGGATGTACAACTCCCACCTGGGCCGGGGCATCGAGGCGCTGCTCGGCAACGCCCGGGTGCTCTCGGACGCCGAGATCGCCTCGCCGGCTCTGGTCGCGCTCGCGCTCGACGAGGTCAACGCGGTGCCGCTGCCGGTCGGCGGGCGCACCCTCGTGGTGGCCCGGCGGGCCGAGGTGGCGCCCGGCGACGTGGTCTGCGGGCTGGTCGACACCACCGCCGGGGGCACCGCCCCGGACCTGCTGCCCGCCGACCCGGGCCGGGCCGACCTGGTGCTCGTCGAGGCCCGGGTGACCACGTCGGTGGAGGAGACGGTGGCGTCGGTCGCGCGCAGCGTGACGCGCAGCGCCCGCCGCTGGCGCCTGCCGGCGGTCGTGGACACCGCCAAATCCCTGATCTCGCGGCAGTTCCGCATCGCCGTGGCGGTGGTGCTGCTGGTCCTCGTCGGGGCCGGCTTCGCCTTCGCGCGTACGCAGACCGAGGAGGTCCACTCCTTCTGGGACGGCGTGTACGTCGTGCTCGTCAACGCGCTCGGCGGCCCCCAGCTCAACGCCGACCTGCCCGGCTGGCAGCAGATCCTGCAGCTGATGGTGTCGCTGGCCGGGGTGGCGCTGGTCCCGCTGATCACCGCGATGGTCGTCGAAGGGCTGGTGAACGCGCGGCTCGCGGTGGCGCAGGGCCGGCTGAGCCTGCCCGAGAGCGACCACGTCGTGCTGGTCGGTCTCGGCAACGTGGGCACCCGCGTGCTGCGGCTGCTCTACGACCGGGACGTGCCGATCGTCGCGATCGACGTCAACGAGCAGGCCCGCGGCGTGCCGCTGGCCCGGGAGCTGGGCGTGCCGCTGATCATCGGCGACGCCAGCCGGGAGAGCACGCTGCGCTCGGCGCACGTGCAGGACTGCCGCGCGCTGATGACGCTGGCCAGCAACGACGTCATCAACCTGGAGGCCGCCCTGCACGGCCGCAACCTCAAGCCGCAGCTGCGGGTGCTGGTGCGGCTGTTCGACGGCGACCTCGCGGCGCGGGTGCGCAAGACGTTCAGCATCCGGTTCACCCGGAGCGTGTCGTACCTGGCGGCGCCGGCCTTCGCCGAGGCGCTCATGGAACGCGAGGTGATCGGCACGATCTCGGTCGAGCGCCGGGTGCTGCTGGTCGCCGAGGTCGTGGTCGGTCCCGGCTCGGCGCTGGACGGGCAGCGGGTCGCGGCCGTCGACGCCCCGGGCGCCGTACGCGTGATCGCGCTGGCCGAGTTCGGCGAGCCCCGCCCGCTGTGGCGGCCCGCGCCGGAGCGCAGCCTGGCGGCGCGCGACCGGATCACGGTCGTCGCCACCCGTGACGGGCTCAGCCGGCTGATGCGCCAGGCAGCCGGAGCCGCAGGCGCGGACGACGCGGACCCGATCGCCGAGGGAGCAGCCGCCGCCGCGCCGTGACCACGCAGCCGCCGCCGGCCAGGGTCAGCAGCACCAGGCCGGCCGTGCGCGGCAGCCCGGAGGTGTCGACCGGCGGCCCGGACACCTGACGCCAGGAGTTGAAGCCGACGCCCGCCGCGAACAGCGCCACGGTCGCGTCGCAGCTGGCCGGGGCCGAGTCCGCCGTGCACTGCACCCGCAGGTCGCGATCGAGCAGCGCGTCGATCCCGGCACGGGCGCCGGGCTCCAGCGGCGCGCCCCGGCGCTCGGCGTAGCGCAGCAGGTCGTAGCCGAAGTCGTGGGCCTGGCAGGCGACCGCGAAGTCGAACGGGCGCCCCTCGCCCGGCACCGAGCACGAGCCCTTCGGGTTGATCAGCCGGACCGAGCCGTCGGCCAGCCGGGCGGTGCCCGGCTCGTACCCCATGACCTGGGCGAAGTCCTTCGGAACGGCGGGCAGGGCGCCGGCGGTGAGGGTGCGGACGGTGTGCGTCGCGGCGGTGTCGGGCGGGGTCTGCGCGTTGCCGGGCGTGGCCAGGGTCAGCGCGGCGGCGATGCCGACGCCCAGCACGAGCAGGGAGCGCAGCCAGCCCGGCAGCGGGCGGTGCACGGGCGTACGCCGCCGCAGTGCCGGGGCGTGCTGCCCCGCACGCTCGGCGGAGTGCCCGGCGAGGGTGGGCCGGCGCGTCCGTGACCGCATCGTCGCGATCCCTTCGCTGTGCTCCGGCCCGGAGGGGTTGCTCGTGCCCTCGGAGAGAGCGCGGCCGGACCGGGCGGCCACGCTACCTGCGGTTTCGCCATTCGCCCAGCCCGCTCACCGCTCACCGCGCCCAGCCGCCCCGCCCCGTCCCGCCGACCCCGCCCAGCCCCGCCCGGCGCCGCCCAGCCCGTCCCCGGCCCGCTGCGCTCGGCCTTCATAGACGTTGGCCTATCTGGATTTCGTTATCGTGATCAAGTTGATACAGATTTGGCAACCTGTATTTAAAAAGGGTCTA
>NZ_JBFAOU010000207.1:0-13191 GCF_040675365.1 Catellatospora sp. NPDC049609
AGTGGAGGGCCCGGCGCTCGGGCAGCAGCGCGTTGAACGCCGCCGGGTCCAGGCCCTCGTGGATGGATGCGTATCTTGGCCGCTCTTTCGCCCTTTTGCCAGGCAAGTCGGACGATCTTGGCGCGGGCGCGGGCGCGGGCGCGGGCGCGGGGGTGGGGGTGGGGGTGGGGGCGGCGGGGCGGGCGGTGGTGGGCCACCAGTTGGCGCGGCCGAGCAGGGACATGAGGGCGGGGAGGAGGAGGCCGCGGACGACGGTGACGTCGAGCAGGACGGCGACGGCCATGCCGACGCCGATCTCCTTGACCGCGACCAGCTCGCCCAGCGCGAAGCCGAGGAACACGATGCCGATCGACACCGCCGCGGCGGTCACCACCGGCCCGGTCGCGGTGATCCCGGCCAGCACCGCGCGGTCGCTGGCGGCACGGTCGCCGCCGCCGCGCCGCTGCCACTCCTCGCGGATCCGGGCCAGCAGGAACACCTCGTAGTCCATGGACAGGCCGAACACGAACACGAACAGCAGCAATGGGGTGGTCAGGTCCAGCGCACCCCACGGTGTGAAGCCGAGCAGCCCCGCGCCCCAGCCCCACTGGAACACCGCGACCAGCACGCCCAGCGTCGCCGCCAGCGTCAGCAGGTTCATCAGCAGCGCCTTCACCGGCACCACCACCGAGCGGGTCAGCAGGAACAGCAGCAGCGCGGTGGCCGCGACGACGACGGCCAGCGCGACCGGCAGCCGGTCGGCCGTGGCGTCCTTGGCGTCGACCAGTTCCGCGGCCGGTCCGGTGACCAGCAGGGCCGGGTCCAGCGCGCGCAGGTCGCGGACCACCCGCTGGGCCTGCTCGCCCGCGGGCGGGCCGGGCAGCTCCACCTCGGCGACGGTGACCTCACGCGGCAGGCCCTCGCGCAGGTCCACATCGGTCACCCCCGCGACGGTGCGCATCCGCTCCAGCAGCGCGGCCGTCGCGGGGTCGGTCGCGGGCGCCTCGATCAGCACCGGGATCGGCTGCGGATACTTGGTGGCGAAGTCGCGCTGGGCCAGCTCGTACGCCTGCCGCGCCTCGCTGCCCGCGGGCAGTGACCGGGCGTCGGAGTCGGCGAGGTTCGCGCTCAGCAGCGGCAGGCTCAGCACCAGCAGCCCGGCGGTCACCGCGAGCGCCACCACGGCGGGGCGGCGCTGGGCGTACGCGGCCGACCGGGCCAGCACCCCGGGACCGCGCCGGGCGGTCCGCCGCCAGACCCAGGTGCGCGTGCCGGGTGCGGGGATGCGCCGGTGGGCGAGCGCGACCAGCGCGGGCACCAGGGTCAGCCCGGCCACCGTGGCCAGGCAGACCACCAGCGCACCGCCCAGCGCCATCGCGGCCAGCAGCGGCTCGGCGAAGACGAACAGCCCGGACAGCGCGACGCCGACGGCCAGCCCGGACACCAGCACCGCCCGGCCGGCGGTGGCGACGGTGCGGGCGACCAGCTCCGGCACGGGCGCCCGGGGGTCGGCGGCCCGCTCCTCCCGGAACCGCGACACGATGAGCAGGCTGTAGTCGACGGCCAGGCCCAGGCCGAGCAGGGTCACCACGTTGACGGTGTACTCGCTGACCGGCATCGTCCCGGCCAGCCCGGTCAGCGCCAGCAGGGTGCCCGCGACGACGGCCAGCGCCGCGCCCAGCGGCAGGGTGCCCGCGACCAGGCCGCCCAGCATCACCACGAGCGCCCCGCACAGGATCACGATGGCGACCGACTCGCCGAACGCGGCGTCGGCCACGGCCTGCTCGCCGAAGTCGCGCTCGGCCAGCAGCTTCCCGCCGACCAGCACCTGCGGCGAGTCGATGCGGTGCAGCGCGGCGGCCACCCGGTCGGCCACGGCCAGCGCCTCGTCGTCGCCGAGCGCCGGGTCCAGCTCGATCACGGCCAGCGAGCTCTGCCCGTCCGGCCCGATCATGCCCGAGCCGGCGGTGTACGCGTCGGTCACCTTGGCCACGCCCGGGATCGCGCGCACCTCGAACATGATCCGGGTGGCGCTGTCGACCAGCGCGGTGGCGTGGAAGTCGCGCCCGGCGATCACCGCGACGAGCTGCTCGCCCTCGGGGTCCACCGCGTCGAGCCGGGCCTGCGCCAGGGTGGACGGCGCCTGGGGGCGCAGCTGGTCGGGGGACTCGGTGCGGTCGTAGACCGAGCCGCCGAGCACCGCCCCGGCGACGGCCAGCACCGCCCAGGCCGCGGCGACGATGATCCGGTGGCGCGCCACCGACCTGCCCAGACGTGCCAGCATCGCGTCCTCCCCGGCGGCCGGAGCGATCTCGCGGGCGCCGTGGTCATGAAACACTGACGCCCGCTGATCCGCAATGCCCCGTCGCCGGACCCGGCGTCTAGGCTGGCGCGGTGACGAGTGAGGACATCTACACCAGACTGTTCGGCATCGTGTTCGGGATCCTGCTGCTGGTCGCCGCCATCCGGTGGATGTTCGGCAAGAAGTGACCGCTCAGCTGCGCTGCTCCGGGATGAGCAGCCGCTGCGCCGTCACCACCGCCACCGACAGGGTCTTGTAGCCGACGTCGTCGAACAGCACCGTCATCCGGTCCTTCTCGTACCCGAGCACCATGCCCATGCCCCAGTCGGCGTGGCGCACCGTGCTGTGCAGCGGGTACGGCACGTCGTCGGGGACCACCTCGGAGGTGCCCTCGTGGCAGCTGTCGCAGTGGCCGCACGGGTTGTTCAGCTGCTCGCCGAAGTAGCCGAGCAGCGCCTGCACCCGGCAGCCGCGCATCTCGGCGAAGCGGCGCATCATGTCCGTGCGCGAGCGCTGGCCCGCCTGGTAGCGGCCGTGCTCGGCGAGCGCCTCGCGGGCGGCCTGGTCGGGCAGCGGCGCGTAGCGGGGCACGCTCAGCTCGCCCTTGCTGCCCGTGGCCACCGCGCCGACCTGCTCCAGCAGGCTGAGGTATCCGGCGAGCTTGCGGGCGCCGAAGCCGGTGCTCTTGGCCAGCGCGGTCTTGCCGACCGGTCCGCTGTGCAGGGCGGCGGCGACGGTGCGCAGCTCGGCCAGGTCGGGTGCGCCGCCGTTGAAGAAGCGCTGCAGCGCCACGTCCTCGGCGCGGTGCAGCAGCAGCGCGTGGGCGGGCTCGCCGTCGCGGCCCGCGCGGCCGATCTCCTGCAGGTAGCTGTCGGGGGAGTCGGGCAGCGCCATGTGCACCACGAAGCGGATGTTCGGCTTGTCGATGCCCATGCCGAAGGCGGACGTCGCCACCATGATCGGCACCCGGTCGGACAGGAACGCCTCGTGCGCCTTGGCGCGCACGCCGGTCGCCATGCCGCCGTGGTAGGCCATGGCCTCGTAGCCGGCCTCGGTCAGCCGCTGGGCCAGCTCCTCGGCGGCGCGCCGGGTCGGCACGTACACGATGCCGGGCGGGGTGGCCTCCTCCAGCAGCTTCAGCAGCCGCCGCCAGCGGTAGTCCTCGCTGGGGCAGTGCGTGGCCTCCAGGAACAGGTTCGGCCGGTCCAGGCCGGTCAGCACGACCTTCGGCTTGCGCAGGCCCAGCCGGGCGATGATGTCCTCGCGCATCGGCGGCGACGCGGTCGCGGTCAGCGCCACCACCGGCGGGCGGCCCAGCCCGCGGATCAGGTGCCCGAGGGTGAGGTAGTCCGGCCGGAAGTCGTGGCCCCAGGACGAGATGCAGTGCGCCTCGTCCACCGCGACCAGTGCCGGCCGCAGCGCCTTCACCTCGGCCAGCCGCTCCGGCGAGCTGAGCTGCTCCGGGGTGATGAACAGGAACCGGGCGGTGCCCTCGCGCAGCTCGCGCAGCGCGGCGGCCTGCTTGGCCGGGGTCTCCGCGGAGCTGACGCGCACCGCGCGCAGCGCCGGGTTGCCCCGGTCGTTGAGGTTGGCGATCTGGTCGTGCTGCAGTGCCAGCAGCGGCGAGATCACCACCGTCGGTCCCTTCAGGAGGGACGCGGTGACCTGGTAGACGGCCGACTTTCCGCCACCGGTGGGCAGCACCACCACCGCGTCGCGGCCGCGCAGCAGGGCGCGCATGGCGTCCAGCTGCGCGGGGCGCAACCGGTTCCAGCCGAAGTGGTCACGGGCGGCGCGGCGCAGGCGCAGGGAGCGGAATAGGAACATCATCGCCGCGACTCTAACCAGTTCGGGCGACACCCAAACGTCATCCCTGTGCCGTCGTTTGACGCGTATGGATGAAGATCAGTTGTTGGCAGCCCCGGTGACCAGCACGGCGATCGCCATCGCGGTCTGTGGCAGATTTTCGTCACTGGGGCAGTCGCTGAACCCGACCATCTTCTGCCCGCTCGCGTCGCTCACGGTGACCGTGTAGGTGAACGCGTCGTTGCACTTGCTCCGCCCGCGCTGCCGGTTGCTCTCCTCGGCCAGCTTCGGCTCGTGGGCCAGCCGCTGCAGCTCGTGCCGCTGCTGGGCGTTGAGCTGGCCGGACTTCGCGGCGCCGGACCGGTCGGTGGCGGTCCACTTGCCGGACGGCTCGACGATGAACGTGTCGTTGACCCCAGCGATGCCGCCGCTGCGCACCACCGCCACCGACGCCTCGGACATCTCGGGTGAGGTGGCCGGGCTCGGGCTCGCGGGCGCGCTGCTCGGGCTCGCGGCCGCGGAGGCGGACGGGTCGCCGGAGGCCGTGCCGCCCGGCGCGCACGCGGTCACCAGCAGGAGCAGGGCCGCGAAGGCAGCCGTACGCAGTGCGGTCATGGTCGGTTCGACGGTCCGGGTCGCGGATCGGTTGCCGTGCGGCGCGGTCTCAGCCATGAACGCCAGTCTAGGCGCGCTGCGCGCGGGCGCTCCGGCTTCGGCGAGGGCGGCGTCCTACGCCAATCCCGGCCCCGTCACGACGGGCCGGGGCCCGGCAGGCCGGCCCGGCGGCGCAGCGCGGGCAGGTCCAGCACGGTGACCTGCATCCGGCTGGTGCGGACCCAGCCGTTGGTACGCAGCACGCCCAGCGCCTTGCTCACCGCCTCCCGCGAGGCGCCGACCCAGCCCGCCAGCTCGTCCTGCGACAGCGGCAGCGCGATCGCGATCGCCGCGCCGTCCGGGCGGCCGAACCGCTCGGCCAGCTCGACCAGCCGGGCCGCCACCCGGCCGGTGCTGTCCTGCGCGCCGAACTCGACGCGCTTGCGGTCGGCGTCGCGCAGCCGCTCGCTGAGCAGCCGCATCAGCAGGATCGCGACCCGGCCGTGGGCCTGCAGGTACGCCTCGAACTCGGGCAGCAGCATGACCAGCGCGGTGACCGGCTCCAGCGCGGCCAGCGTCGCCGAACGCGGCGCCCGGTCCACTGCGGACAGCTCACCGAGCAGCGCGCCGGGGCCGCGTACGGCGAGCACGACCTCGCTGCCTGCGGCAGTGTGCGAGGAGGCCTTGACCCGGCCCGCGCGCAGCATGGCGACCCAGTCCGAGCGGTCGCCCTCGCGGCACAGCACCTCGCCGCGGGTCCACCGGCGCTGCCTGCTGTGCCGGGTGAACGCCTCCTGCTCGTCCGGCGTGAGCAGGCCCCAGAAGTCCCCGCTCACGGCGCGAGCCCGAGCACGGAGTACGCCCGTACCGTGGTGACCCGGCCCTTGACCGTCAGGTCGCCCAGCGGCTCGGCGGCGATCGCGGCGCCCGCGGCCAGGCGGGTGGCCTCGCCGATGACGACCTGGCCGGGCTCGGCCAGCGTCTGCAGCCGGGCGGCGACGTTGACCGCGTCGCCCATCGCGTTGAAGCCGCGCAGCTGCTCGCTGCCGATGTTGCCGACCAGCGCCGGGCCGGTGTTCGCGCCCACCCGGAACCGGGGCCACTCCGGGTGCCCGGCGGCGATCGCGTCGACCTGCCGCTGCATCGCCAGCGCGGCCCGCACCGCGCGCAGCGCGTGGTCGGGCTGCCGGGCCGGGGCGTTGAACAGCGCCAGCAGCGCGTCGCCGACGAACTGCACCACGGTGCCGCCGTTGTCGAGGATGCACGGCACCGCGACGCCGTGGTAGCGGTTGAGCATCCGCACGATCTCGGCCGGCTCCACGCCCTCCGAGAACGTGGTGAAGCCGCGCAGGTCGGCGAACAGCGCCGTCACCTCGACCACCTCGCCGCCCAGCGCGGCCTGGTCCGGGTCGGCCAGCAGCGCGGCGGCCACGTCGGGCGACAGGTAGTGCCGGAACAGGGTGCCCAGCCGCCGCGACAGCTCCCGCTCGGCGGACAGCGCCGCGGCGGCCCGGTCCAGCACGGCGGTCTGCCCCTCGGTGAGCCCGAACCGCTCGGCCAGGCGGGAGGCGATCGGGCCGCTGCCGGTGCCGGTGCGTTCCCGCTCCTGCAGGGCGGTGGTCAGCTCCTCCAGGGCGGCGCCGTACTCGGCGCGGATGGCGCGGGCGGTCTGGTCCAGGGTGATCGCGTCGAAGATGCCCGCGCTGCCGCCCTCGCGGCCGTACTGCACGTACGCGCTGTACGCGACGAAGCCGAAGGCGAAGGCCAGCAGCAGGTGCCACTCCCACCAGGACAGCGCCCACTTGTTCGCCAGCAGCACCGCCACCGTCGCCTCGGCCAGCAGCGTGAACGCGGTGACGATGCTGATCAGCATGGCGGCGGGCTTGCGCCGGTGCATCGCGAAGTAGCGCAGCGCGGCGACCAGGTAGAGCAGCACGGTCGCCACGGTGACCCAGACCATCGGCCCGTGCACGTCGCGCGGGCCGGGCCGGGCGTTCAGCGGCGGCAGGTCCAGCAGCTCGACCGCGCCCCAGCCGAGGATCAGCAGCCAGAGTCCGATCTGGAGCACCCGGCGGGCACGCAGCACCGCGTCGCCCCGCGCGCCTTCCAGATCCAGCGACGACACCAGCGCGAACACCGCCGCCACGGCGAGGCCGACCGGCTGCGACAGGTCGAATCCGACCGAGGGGTGGTGCACCAGCACGCCGGGCGTGGCCAGCGCGTGCAGCAGCAGGAACCCGGCGCTGGCCAGGAACGCCAGCGACACCAGCAGCAGCCGCGCGTCGGACCGGGTGCGCGCGACCGCGCCCATCCGCACGCCGAGCACCACGTTCACCGCGGCGACGGCGAGCACCAGCCAGAAGTGGCTGTGCGAGTCGTGCCAGGCGATGTCGGTGCCCGGCACCGCCAGCAGCAGCCACAGCCCGGCCATGGGCAGCGCGAGGTGCACGAACCAGACCGCGGCGCGGACCGGCTGGACGGTGGAGTGCAGGAGGGGGCGCGGCACGCCGACACCCTACGCCGCACCGCCGCCGACTGGCACTGTCGCGAATGCGCTGTGTGGACTAATGCGCAGACTCCCGGGCCGCCGAGCGGTTCCATCGAGTACGTCACCACCGGTGACTACCTGAGGAGCTGCTTATGAAGCGCAACGGGCCCCTGATCACGCTGCTGGCCGGGCTCGCGCTGGCGGCGGTGCTGATCACGGTGAACCTGACCGTCACCGCACGCGGCGGCGACGACCCCGACCCGGCCGGGTTCGGCGCGGCCGCGGCGACCTCCGCGCCGGCCACCGCCCCGGCCGTCGACCCGCCGCCGTCCAGCGCGCCGCCCGCCGGCCCGCCCCCGGCGGCGAAGGTCAACGCCGTCTGGGCCGGCAAGGTCGACGGCGGCGGCGCCACCATCGCGATCGCGGTGACCGACGGGGTCGCCGTGGCGTACCTCTGCGATGGGAAGAAGGCCGAGGTGTGGCTGCAGGGCACCGCGGCGGCCGGGAAGCTGGAACTGGCCGGGGCCAAGGGCGCCACGCTGGCCGGCACCTTCGGCGGCGGCAAGGCCGCGGGCACGGTCACCGCGGGCGGCCGCAGCTGGAAGTTCACCGCCCCCGCCGTCAAGAAGCCGTCGGGCCTCTACCGGGCCACCGCGACGGTACGTAACGCCAAGGTCGTCGGCGGCTGGATCGTGCTGCCCGACGGCAGCCAGGTCGGCATCGTCACCGTCGACGGGCAGCCGCGCCCGGCACCCGCCGTCGACCCCGCCACCGGCGCGGTGACCGTCGACGGCGCCGCACTCACCGCGACGCCGGTGACCGGCGCGCTCACCGCGAACTGAGGGAGGGCCGACATGGCTGCGGACGAGGGCACCCGCCGGATCGCCCCGGCGACCGGACTGTACGTGCCGCTGCTGCTCGGGGCGGTGGTCACCGTGTCGCTGGGCGTGTACGGCAGCGTGCACACCCCCACCGGCGTCTCGGTGAACATCGCCGGGTTCTCCGGCCCGATGGAGGTGAAGGTATGGCTGGCCAGCGGCGCGGCGCTGCTCGCGCTGGTGCAGCTGACCACCGCGCTGGCGATGTGGGGGAAGTTCGGGCCACACCCGCCGGGCTGGCTCGGGCCGCTGCACCGCTGGTCGGGGCGGGGCGCGTTCCTGCTCGCCGTGCCGGTCGCGGTGCACTGCCTCTACGCGCTGGGCTTCGCCACGTACGACATGCGTACGCTGGCGCACTCGCTGCTGGGCTGCTTCTTCTTCGGCGCGTTCACGGTGAAGATGCTCAGCCTGCCCAAGCGCGGGCTGCCCGGCTGGACCCTGCCGCTGCTCGGCGGCGCGGTGTTCACCGCGCTGATCGGCCTGTGGCTCACCTCGTCGCTGTGGTTCTTCACCACGTTCGGAGTGCGGTTCTGATGGACGACCTGACTGGACCGACGACGCCCGGCGGCACCGCGCCGGGCTCCTGCGCGGCGGGCTGCGCGTCGCGGCGCGCGGTGCTGGCCGGCGTGGCCGGGGCGGCCGCGCTGCTGGCGGGCTGCCAGACCTACGGCCAGAGCGCCGAGCCCGACCCGGCGGCCGCACCCGACCTCGCGCCGACCGGCGCCGGAGCCACCCCGGGCGCGACCGAGGGCGCAACCCCGGGCGCGACCGGCCAGGCCACGCCCGGCACGGGCGCCACGGGAGCCGGTGGCACGACACAGCCGGCCCCGCCGCCGAACGCGCTGGTCGACGCGGCCAACGTGCCGGTCGGCGGGGGCGTCGTGCTGGAGGGCGAGCGCCTGGTCGTCACCCAGCCGCAGCAGGGCGTGTTCAAGGCGTTCTCGGCGGTCTGCACGCACCAGGGCTGCGTGGTCTCCTCGGTGGCGAACGGCGTCATCGAGTGCGGCTGCCACGGCAGCCGCTTCCGCGCCACCGACGGCTCCGTCGCGGGCGGCCCCGCCAACCGCCCCCTGCGCGAGATCCGCGTCAAGGAGACCGCCGGAAAGGTGGTCCGGGCCTGAGGTAAGGAAGGGCACCTTCTTATCGTTTTCCGTATAAGAAGGTGCCCTTCCTAAGCTGGGCGCCGCTTCCGAACCGGCGGGGAGTGCCTCCGGCGGTCGACGACGGGGGAGCCCGGTGGGTCCGTACAGCTATGCCGAGGTCGGCGCCACGCGGGACGGTGCGCTGCCGCCCGGATACCAGCACCTGCGCTACCGCACCCGGATCGGGGACGCGGCGGTGCTGGGCGCCGCGGCCGAGGCGGTGCTGACGTTCGCGCCGCAGCGGGCGGTGGGGGTGCTGGTCGACGCCGCCGGACCGCGCGCGGCGGAGGGGCTCGTGGTGACCTCGCGGCTGGGGTTCGGGCCGCTGCGGATCGCCGCGCCGTGCCGGGTGGTGTGGGCCGAGGACACCCCGACCGGCGCCGGGTTCGGCTACGGCACGCTGCCCGGCCACCCCGTGCGAGGCGAGGAGTCGTTCGTCGTCGACCTGCGCGACGGCGCCGTCTGGTTCACGATGCTCTCGTTCAGCCGCCCCGACCGCTGGTTCACCCGGGCCGGCGGCCCGCTCGTACCCGGCTTCCAGCACGCGTACGCCCGCCTGCTCGGCCGCACCCTGCGCCGGCTCGTCGCCGCCGGCCGCTGACCCGCCGATCGCTGCTGTTTCGGGGAAACTGCTGCCTGGGGAGCGGGCATTCGCGCAGTTTCCCCGAAACAGGCGTCGCGAACTACAGGCGCGAGTTGGCGGAGACGGTGAAGCCGGAGTTGACGGCGGCGCCGGCGTTGGTGAAGCAGTTGACGTCACGGACGTAGAGGTCCGGGGCGGCGACGGTCCACGGGAAGTTCAGCCCGCAGAAGTTCGAGTTCGAGCCGGTCGCGGTGACCTGGACGTTGAGCGGCGTGAAGCCGATCTGCCGGAAGGTGACCAGGGACAGGCCCGGTCCGGCGGAGATGAGGGTGTTGGCGCCGAAGCCGAGTACCGAGTTGAAGTTGGTGGTGGCGGGCCCCGCGCCCGGCACGTGCCACAGGTAGCCGAAGTACTTCGGCGGGATCGCCGGGCCGTACAGCGAGGTCTTCTGCTGGTACGACACGGTGAAGCGGCTGTTGACCAGCGCGCCCGCGGCGTTGAAGCAGTAGACGATGACCTCCTGCTGGGCCGGGATCGAGGTCCAGTTGCGGGCCTTGCAGCGGGTCGGCACCGAGGCGGCGGCGGTGACCTGGACGCTGCCGTCGATCGGGCCGGCGCTGCCGATGCCCGGGAACTTGACGCTCCACGTGCCGACGCCCAGGGGCGTGACGGAGTTCGGCGCGCCCGCGGCGTTGTACTGGCTGACGATGGCGCCGGTGGGCTGGGCGTGCACGTAGCCGTACGGGCCGCCGGCGCCGACGCCCGTGCTGGTGGTGAAGAACGCGCTGAAGCCGCTGTTGTCGGGCACCCCGCCAGCCCGGAAGCAGCGGATGATGGCGAGTTCGTCGGCGCCGGACGGGCCCCACGAGTCGGCCTGGCACCACCGCGGCCCGTTGCTGACCGCGGTGACGTGCACGACGCCGCCGGAGAACGCCTGCCCGGCGAACCGCACCTGGTAGACGCCGACGCCCACCGGCAGGACGGTGTTGCCCGCCGGGTAGTTGCCCGCGGGCACCACGGCCGCGCCGTTCCAGAGGGTGAAGCCGAACCGGTCGGGCACTGCCGCCTGGGCGGGCGTGCCGGTGCCCACCAGCATGCCGATCAGTGCGACGAGCCCGGCCAGGGCGGAGATCGCGCGAGTCGGTCTTGGCATGTCGATACCTTTCCGTGACGGGACGGTAACTGCCCGGACATGGAAACATGCCAATGTAGCCATCTCAATGAGTGTGTCGTGAACCCGTGGCGAATGAATGTTGCGCGGTCAGAGGTCGTCCGCGCGGAACTGCTCCACGACCTGGTAGCCGAGGGAGTCGTAGAGCCGCCTGGCGACGGTGTTGTGGCCGAACACGTTCAGCGCGAGCTGCGCGTCGCCCGCCGCCGCGGTCGCCTGCGCGCCGAGCAGCATGGCCGCCCGGCCGTACCCCCGGCCGCGGTGCGCCGCGCCCACGTCGACGCCGTTGACGAAGCTGACGCCGGGCAGCAGGGCGTGCTCCAGCCAGATGGTGCCGACGACCTGCCCGTCGTGGACGAGGCAGTGAAACCGCTGCCCGTCCGTGGCGAGCCCGCCGGGCAGCAGCGCGTCGAACTCGGCGGCGGCCCTGGCCTGCGCGTCGGCCGGGGGTAGCGCGCCGGAGGCGGCCACCGACTCGGCATAAAGCCGGACCCGGTCCGCGCGCCACGGCCCGAACTCGGCCTCGGTCATGGCCCGGCCGCAGATCCCGTCGGGCAGGGTCACGCCGGCCGCCACCGTCGTGACCATCTGCTGCGCCCGCAGGGGGTACGCCCCGAAGAGCGCGTCGCTCGCGGCGTCGCCGGGCACGACCGCGACGGACAGCCGCGCGCCCCCGCCGGCGGCCGCCTGCCGCCGGGCCCACGCGACCAGCGGGCGCGCCAGGCCCCGGCCGCGCCGCTCGGGGGCGAGCCACAGGTCGAACAGCCGGCGGTCGTCCGGCCGGCGCGGGACGGCGCCGCCGAGCGCGAGGTGCCCGGCGGGCGCGCCGCCGACCTCGACGGTGTACACGGCGCCGCCGTCCCCGGCCTGGGCGGCGAGGTTGCGCTCGACCTCCCGCGCCACGGCCGCCGGGTCGCGGTAGCGGGCGGCGTACCGCTCGCGCAGCCGGGCCGCCCATCCCGCCCGCCAGGTCTCGATCTCGGGCTCCGTCGCCCCGCGCACCTCGAACACGCGGCGACCCTACGCGCCCCGGCGCCGGGGCCACGCCCGGTTTCGGCACAGGGATCGGCAGCTCTCGATGGAAACGCTGATCCTACATGTATCCAACGAAATACATAAGACTTTCTATCTAATGGGCGTTCAGGTATCCAGAGAGTGCTTGTGGCTACCGCCACTTGACCACTTTGGAGTCGGGGAGGACTCTTGTGAGAAAGATCATCGCCATTGCCGGCGCGGCCGTCACCACGGTCGCGTTCGTGGCAGTAGCGGCGTCGGGCACCAGCGCGGCCCCGGACGGGGCCGCCGCGAAGGCGCAGACGGTCGGGGCCAGCGCCGCCGACATCCGCGCCTCGGCCGCCGACGGCTACTCGGTGCAGCGCGTCGTGCGCGACGCGAACGGCGCCACCCACACCAAGTACGACCGCACCTACCAGGGCCTGCGGGTCTACGGCGGCGACTTCGTCGTGCACACCAAGGCCGGCGGCTCGTACGCCGGAGCCTCCAACGGCCTGATCGCGCCGCTGTCGCTCGCCACCACCCCGAAGGTGAGCGCGGCCAAGGCGCAGGAGACGGCCCGCGGCGGCTTCGCCGGGACGATCACCTCGGTCGGCTCGCCGGAGCTGTTCGTCGACGCCAGCACCGGCAGCGGCCGGCTGGCCTGGGAGACCGTCGTGCACGGCTGGCTGGCCGACGGCCAGACCCCGTCCCGCCTGCACGTCATCAGCGACGCCGTGAGCGGTGAGCTCATCGGCTCGTTCGACGAGATCGAGACGGTCACCGGCACCGGCACCGGCATCTACTCGGGCGCCGTCAGCATCGACACGACGCTGTCGGGCTCGACGTACCAGCTGATCGACCCGGCCCGGGGCAACGGCCGCACGTGCGACATGAACAACGGCACGTCGACCTGCACCACGTTCACCGACGCGGACAACGCGTGGGGCACCGGGGCGCAGTCCAACCGGCAGTCGGCCGGCGTGGACGCGCACTTCGGCGCGGCCAAGACGTTCGACTACTTCAAGAACGTGCACGGCCGCAACGGCATCTTCGGCAACGGCTCGGGCGTCCCGTCGCGGGTGCACTACGGCAACAACTACGTCAACGCGTTCTGGGACGGCGCGCAGATGACCTACGGCGACGGCTCGTCCAACAGCCGTCCGCTGGTGTCGCTGGACGTGGCCGGCCACGAGATGAGCCACGGCGTCACCGAGGCGCTGGCGGGCCTGGTCTACTCCGGTGAGTCCGGCGG
>NZ_JBFAOU010000208.1:0-13006 GCF_040675365.1 Catellatospora sp. NPDC049609
CCGGGCAGGTCGTGCCCAACCCCCGCCACCTGACCCACGCATCCGCGAGGCTGCGCAGCGCCGCCCGGACCCTGTCCAGGCGGCAGGGACCCGACCGGCGCACCGGACAGCGGCCCTCCCGCCGCTGGCAGCAGGCCAAGACCCGCCTGGCCGAAGCACACGCCCGGGTCGCGCACCTGCGCACCGACGGCCTGCACAAACTCACCTCGACCCTCGCCGCGACCTACGGCACGATCGTGGTCGAGAACCTCAACATCGCGGGCATGATGGCCAACCGGCGCCTGGCCCGGCACATCGCCGACGCCGGATGGGCCACCCTGCGCAGGCACCTGCAATACAAGACCACCTGGCACGGCGGGCGGCTGATCGTCGCCGACCGGTGGTTCGCCTCGTCGAAGACCTGTTCGTCCTGTAGCGGGGTGAGACCCAAGCTGGCGCTGCGGGAACGGACCTACACCTGCCAACACTGCGGGCTGTGCCTGGACCGTGATCTCAACGCCGCGCTCAACCTGCGGCAGTACGTCGCCCGGAGTGGCCGGGAGACGCAAAACGGCCGTGGAGCCGACCATAAGACCACCCCCGCGGTGGCAGGTGGCTGTGAAACGACCACCCCGCACCACCACCCCGGTGGGCAAGACGGGGACCGTCGGCCGGCAACGGCCGACTGCAACACGAGTGCTCACTAGAGAACACTCAATTGCAACGGAACGTCCACCGCAGCGTCCAGGCGGTGAGCGGGTCGCCGAGGTTGGTGACGGCGACGTTGGCGGTGAACACGCCGCCCCACTGGGACGCGACGGTGTAGGTGACCCGGCAGCCGCTGACGGCGGCGCCGCCGGGGGTGGCGACCAGGCTCCAGCCGGTCGCGGCGACGAGCGAGGTCAGGGCAGCACGTTTCCTTGATCTGAACACGAGGGACTCCGGGGGTGTACGGCGCGAGAGCGCGCGGACAGGTGCGGAACACGCGACGCGAGTGCCCGGTGTCGACGTCACATGTTCAATGCTGACCAGTCCCTACAATCAGGACGAGTCCGTGGGGGCTCCCGGACCCACCCTGAACGCCGAAAACCTTTTCGGCAAGCGCTGACCGCACGATGATCGCCGTTTCGACACCATGATCTGCAGTGGGACCGCAGATCATGGCACAGAACACCGATCATCCAACCCAGCCACCGCCGAGCCGAGCCGAGCCGATGCCACCCGTCAGGCCAGGTCGTAAACCGCGCTGGTCCAGGTGCCGACGGGGCGGAACCCGAGGGCCCGGTTGACCGCGAGCATGCCGGTGTTGGCGGCGGCGTTGGCGGTGTTGACCCAGGCCACGTCGGGCCGGTCGGCGGCGAGCCGGTGCAGCGACTCGACCTTGACCCAGGTGGCCAGGCCGCGCCTGCGGTGCGCCGCGAGGACGGTGGTCGCGTCGGTGCCCGCCCCTTCGCTCGGGGCGGACGGCACCACCATCTGGGTGTACGCCACCACGGCCCCGCCGCCGTCGACGATCGCCGTGACCCGCATCTCCACGCTGCGCCGGGCGGCCACGTCCTCCTGTGCCCGCACCGACTCCGGCGTCCAGCGCGGCCACTCGACGCCGTTCTCGATGGGCGCGTCCCGGATCGCGTTGCGGGTCTCGGCGTAGGACTCCAGCAGCCCGTCCGGGGTCGGTCCGACCCAGGTCACGGCACGGTAGCCGGGCACCGGAGCGGGGTCGGCGGCCACCGGCAGGCGCAGCAGCGAGCGGATGACGCTCTGCCCGGTCCGGGCGCCGTGCGCGGCGGCGAAGGCGGCCCCGGCGGCGTCGCCGTAGACCGCGGTCAGCACGGTGCGGTCCGCCGCGCGGGCCCGGTCCAGCGCGGCGGCGAACAGGGCCCGGCCGATGCCCCGGCGGCGGTGGCCGGGATCGACGTGCACCCGCACGAAGCCGGCGCCGTTGTCCGGGCGGAGGTCGAGCGCGGCCCATCCGACGACGGGATCCCCGGCGACGGCGCACCACTGCCGCCCGGGAAAGCGGGGCACCCGCAGCATCCCGACGCCCGTGGCGTCGTCCTCGATCGGGTCGTCGGGGTTGGCGAGCAGGTGGCCGGCGCGCCTGATGTCGTGCATGCGCAGCAGCAGCGCCTCGTCCGCGCTGGTGGGGTCGATCTCGACGATCATGCGGGGCACATTAGCTGACGAACCGGCTCGCCGCGGACCCGTCAGCTCGCGGTCACCCGCCCGGCTTCGACCGCGATCATCCGGTTGGTACGCACCGCCTGCAGCATCTGCCGGTCGTGGGTGACCAGCAGCAGCGTGCCGGTGTACGAGTCCAGCGCCTGTTCGAGCTGCTCGATCGCGGCCAGGTCGAGGTGGTTGGTGGGCTCGTCGAGCACCAGCAGGTTGACCCCGCCGGCCTGCAGCAGCGCCAGCGCGGCCCGGGTCCGCTCGCCCGGCGACAGGGTCGCGGCGGGGCGCAGCACGTGCGCGGCCCGCAGCCCGAACTTCGCCAGCAGGGTGCGCACCTCGCCGGGGGCCATCGCGGGCACCGCCGAGGCGAACGCGTCGACCAGCGGCTGGTGGCCGAGGAAGCGGCCCCGGGCCTGGTCGATCTCGCCGACGACCACGCCGGGGCCGAGCGCGGCGGTGCCGTCGGCGAGCGTGGCCCGGCCGAGCATCGCCCGTAGCAGGGTGGACTTGCCGGAGCCGTTGGGGCCGGTGATCGCGACCCGGTCGGCCCAGTCGATGCGCAGGTCGACCGGCCCGAGGGTGAAGTCGCCCTGGCGCACCACGGCCCGGTTGAGGGTGGCCACCACGGCGCCGGCGCGCGGGGCGGCGGCGATGTGCATGCGCAGCTCCCACTCCTTGCGCGGCTCCTCGACCTCCTCCATCCGCTCGATCAGGCGCTCGGTCTGCCGGGCCTTGGCGGCCTGCTTCTCGGTCGACTCGGTGCGGAACGCCTTGCCGATCTTGTCGTTGTCGGGGGACTTGCGGCGGGCGTTCTTGACGCCCTTCTCCATCCAGGCGCGCTGCATCCGGGCGCGGGCGAGCAGGTCGTCCTTCTTGTCGGCGTACTCCTCGTAGGCCTCGCGGGCGTGGCGGCGGGCCGTCTCGCGCTCCTGCAGGTAGGACGCGTAGCCGCCGCCGTACTGGCGCACCTGCTGCTGGGCCAGGTCCAGCTCCACGACGCGGGTGACGGTGCGGGCCAGGAACTCGCGGTCGTGGCTGACCAGCACGGTGCCCGCGCGCAGCTCGCCGACGAACCGCTCCAGCCGGTCCAGCCCGGCCAGGTCGAGGTCGTTGGTCGGCTCGTCCAGCAGGAAGATGTCATACCGGCTGAGCAGCAGCGACGCCATGCCCGCGCGGGCGGCCTGCCCGCCGGACAGGGCCGTCATCGGGTGATCGAGGTCGACGTCGAGGCCGAGCTCGGCGGCGATCGCCTCGGCGCGTTCGGGCAGGTCCGCACCGCCCAGGGCGAGCCAGCGCTCCAGCGCCTCGCCGTAGCGGTCGTCGGCGCCGTCGGCGCCCTCGGCGAGCTGCTCGGCGGCCAGGTCCATGGCGAGCTGGGCCTGGGTCACGCCGGTGCGCCGGGACAGGAAGTCGCGCACCGTCTCGGCGGGCCGGCGCTCGGGCTCCTGGGGCAGCAGGCCGACGTTGGCCGACGGTGGGTTCAGCGTGATGGCGCCCTGCTCGGCGGGGATCAGCCCGGCCAGCATCCGCAGCAGGGTGGACTTGCCGGCGCCGTTGACGCCGACCAGCCCGACGACGTCGCCCGGGGCGACGACCAGATCCAGGTCGCCGAAGAGGACGCGATCACCGTGCCCGGCGGTCAGGCCCCGGGCCACCAGGGTCGCGCTCACTTCTGCACCTCGCCGCGGTCGTCGGAGTTCACCCCGGAAGACTATCGGCCGGGCCGGTCACCGGGCCGGGGCGGTCAGCCGACCACCTCGTGCAGGTAGCACCAGCGCCAGTTCTCACCGGGCTCGAACGACTGGATGACCGGGTGCCCCACCGCGTGGAAGTGGGCGGTGGCGTGCTTGTTCGGTGAGGAGTCGCAGCAGCCGATGTGGCCGCAGCTCAGGCAGCGCCGCAGGTGCACCCAGCTGCTCCCCGTCGCCAGGCACTCCTCGCAGCCGGCGGCCTGCGGCGCCGGGTCGTCCGCGCGCTTGATGTCCTCGCAGGTGGTCATGCTCACTCCATCCGTTCCAGCATCGACTCTTCCAGGTCCATGTCGCGCTGCGCCCGGACCAGGACGTCCTCGGGGATCCGGCCGGCGTCGCGCGCGGACCGGAACACCTCCCGCTCGGCCTCAAGCATCTCCCGGCGCAGCCGTACGTACGCGGCGGATGGGGTTTCCCGTTCCCCGCCCAGCCGCTCCCAGACGGTGTTCGACCGCAGCTCGGTGAGGCTGCGCAGCTTGTCGACGACGTCCGGCGGGGCGCCGGCGGCGCTCGCCTCCAGGCGCTCGCGGGCGGCCCGGCTCGCGTGCTGCTGGGCCTGCGCCTCGGCCAGGATGTCGGCGGTCGGGTCGTCGCGCTGGACCCGCAGCCTGCGGGCCACCATGGGCAGGGTCATGCCCTGCAGCACCAGGGTGCCGACGATGACCGCGAAGGCCAGCCAGACGAACAGCGCGCGGGGATACGGCGTGTCCCCGGCCAGCGTCGCGGGCAGCGCCAGCGCGGTGGCCAGGGTGACCACGCCACGCATGCCGGCCCAGGCCAGCACCGTCGCGCCGGTGAAGTCCGGGCCGGTGCCCCGGTGCCGCATCCGGGGCACCAGCCGGGCCAGGAAGGTGGCCGGGTACATCCAGGCGAACCGCGTCGCGACCACGGTCACCAGCACCGCCGCGGTCAGCCCGATCACCTCCGCGGCGGGGGTGTCCAGCTCGGCGAGCACCTCCCGCAGGTTCAGCCCGACGAGCAGGAAGACCAGGCCCTCCAGCAGGAAGGTGACCATGCGCCAGAACGCGCCCATCTGCAGCCGGGACGCGGCCGACATCAGGGTCGGCAGGCGGTGGCCGAGGTAGAGGCCGGTCACGACGACGGCGACCACGGCCGAGGCGTGGATCGTCTCGGCGACGACGGTGACCGCGAACGGGGTGAGCAGGGAGATCGAGTTGTCGATCAGCGGGTCGCGGGTGCGCCGGTGCAGGAACGCCGCGGTCACCGCGCCCAGCGCGCCGACCAGGATGCCGCCGCCGGCCGCGGTCAGGATCTGCGAGCCCACGGCCAGCGGGCCGACGGCGAGCCCGACCGCGACCGTGCTGGCGACCCGGAACATCACCAGCGCGGTGGCGTCGTTGAGCAGGCTCTCACCCTCCAGGATGGTCACCAGCCGCCGGGGCAGCCCGATCCGCTTGGCCACCGCGGTCGCGGCGACCGCGTCGGGCGGGGCGACCACCGCGCCGAGCGCCAGGCAGATGGCGAGCGGCACCTGCGGCAGCAGCGCGTGGACGACCAGCCCGACCGCGACCGCCGTGAAGATCACCAGGCCGACCGCGAGCAGCAGGATGGCGCGCAGGTTCAGCCGGAAGGCCGGCACCGAGGTCTCCAGCGCGGCGACGTAGAGCAGCGGCGGCAGCACCCCGATGAGCACCAGCTCGGGTTCGAGCACGACGACCGGGAAGCCGGGCACCATCGCCAGGCACAGCCCCACGACCACCAGCACGATCGGGTTGAGCAGCCCGTACTTGCGCGACAGCGCGGACACCGCGACCACGACCACGGTCAGCACGACCGCCACCACGAGCGCATTCACGTCTCAGAGCCTAGGGTGCCGCCGGCGGTGGAACGCATATGTCTCCGGTCACCGCGCCCAGCGGGGCACTGCCGGGCATGAATCTTCCCTGGGGGCAGCACTTGACCTCGCGCTGACCAGCCGGAAGGTAAGAAAACCGTCCCGTATCGCGAGAAACATGCGTACCCACGCATGGGTTCATCCGATGTTCATCATTGCCTGCCGACCGGTCAGTCCGCACCGCGCCGCGCCCGGTTGTGGCCCGCGATGGGCGTTCTACCTGCCGGTCGGTAGGCAGGCTAAATGAACTCACCGTGAAAGGTGTGCTGACCGGCCGCCCGGCAAGGCGTTTGCCCAGGTCACAGCGTTGACCATGAGGGCCCGGCGGAGGTTTGATCGGCAGGTTCCGCGCAAGAGCCACCAACGGGAGGAGGGTGTTCCGATGCAGGAGACGGCTCGTGCCATCGGCCACCGGCTGCGGATGACGACGACCATGATCAGCCTGATGCTGTTCCTGATCGCCGGGCTCACCGTCATGGCACAACCCCAACGGGCGTCGGCCGCGCCGCTCACCGACCCGGTGTCGGTGTCCACGCAGGAGTCGGCCGCGTCCGCGATCGACGGCAACCGGCGCTGCTACAAGCAGGTCTACCGCTACAAGCACAAGTGGCACAAGAGGTGGGTGTGCAAGCACCACTACAAGAAGCACCACAAGAAGAACTACCACCACAAGAAGAACTGGCACCACAAGAAGGACTACAGCCACCACGGTGGATACCACCGCTGAGGGCGGCCCGTCCCCGGGCCGGCGGCCCCGACCGCCGGCCCCACCGCGCCCGGCGGAAGCTGGCACCATGACCGCCATGCCTGAACTGCTGCCGGCCACCAGCCGCGCCCTCCTGCACCGCCTCGCCACCGCCCAGGTGGAGGGGCGCGCCCCGTCCCTCGTCGGCGCCGGCGTCCGCGACGGCGCTCCGGCCTGGTCGGCCGGACGGGGCCTCGTCGACGGCGCTCCCCCGACCACGGACACGCAGTACCGCATCGGCTCGCTGACCAAGACCTTCGTCGCCGTGCTGGTGCTGCGGCTGCGCGACGAGGGCCGGCTCGACCTCGCCGACACCCTCGGCGCCCACCTCGGGCACGCCCCCGCCGGCACCGCCGGACTCACCGTCGCCCAGCTGCTCGCGCACACCGCCGGCATCGCCTCGGAGACCCCGGCGCCGTGGTGGGAGCGCACCGACGGCGGCGTACGCTCCGACCTGGCCGACATGGTGGACGCCGACCCGGTCAAGCACCGTTGCAATTGAGTGTTCTCTAGTGCTCTGGCCGCATACGTTCGCCGGGTTGGTCAGGCCGCTGCGGTGAGTGGGCGTCCGCCCCAGCGGATGCCCTTCTCACTGCGGACGCGGGCACGTTCACGGCGTTGGGCTGCCAGGACGTCGGGGTGGCGGGCGTTGGCGTTGCGCCAGCGCAGGTAGGCGTGCAGGGCTCGGGTCTGGGCGGTGTGGTTGCGGTGGTGGGAGTTGGCGATGGTGAACTGTCGCAGCGGGCCGAAGCGGGCCTCGATCGGGTTGGCCCCGGACGCGTAGGTTGGGGTGAAGCACAGCTCGACCCGGTGCTTCCTCGCCCAGTGGCGGATCGTTTCGCTCTTGTGGGCGGACAGGTTGTCCAGGATCACGTAGATGGGGGCGCCGTCGGGGCCGGCGGCGCGGATCGACTTCAGCGCGGCGAGGGTGTTGGCGGTGCCCTTGCGGCGGCGGTTGACGCCCCAGAGTTTGTCGTCGCCGAGCGAGTAGCAGCCGTGGAAGTAGCGGACGCCGTGGGTGCGGCGGTAGGTGGCCGGCAGCCGCTGCGGCCGGCTCTGCCCGGCCCAGCCCGCACCGGCGGTGGGCCTGATCCCCAGCGGCCCGAACTCGTCGAACGCGAAGACCCGCTCCGGGAGGCGGTCCAGGACCTCCTCGATCCGGTCGAGCTTGGCGTCGCGGTCGGGATCCGGGGACTCCTTCCACGTCTTGGTCCGCTGGAACGTGACACCGCGACGGGCCAGCAGACGGCGCAGGGCCTCGCGGCCGATGCGGATGACCCGCCCGTGGACCCGGCGCAGGTAGGCGGCGAGCTTGCGCAGTGACCAGCGGGTGAAGGGCTGGCCGAGCTTGGCCGGGCGGGTGGTGGCCGTCGTGACGACGAACTGTTCGTCGTCAGGACTGAGCAGGCGGGGACGGCCCCCCGCCCACTGAGGGTCCAGGCATGCCAGGCCGATCTCGTTGAACCGGTGGATCACGTCACGGACGGTGTCCTCGTCGGCTTGGACCAGTTGGGCGATGACGGGACCCGGTTGCCGCCGGCCGAGGCCAGCAGCATCATCGCCCGCCGGTAGCGCACCGAGCTGGTACTGCCCCGGCGCACAATCTGCTGCAGCTTCTGCCCTTCCTGGTCGGTCAACCTGCGTACACGGACAGGTTCGGCCACCTTGCCTCCAGCTGTCGGATCGGATGTATCGGGCTACATCCAATCGCGACAACCGCCAACCCGGCGAACCTTCCCGGTCACAGCACTAGTCGACGGCACGATCATCAGGTCCGCTGGACCGGAGCGCACAATCTCTGGTGGGTGCAATGCAAGCGCGCCTACGGCATCAATCGCAGGCCATGGCCGACGACACCGGCGACCTGTTGTGGATCTCCGACGGGCTGTCCGGCTCGACACGCGACCTGACCGCCCCGCGGCAGCACGGCATCGTCGACGCCGCAGTCCGCAACGGCCTGCAGTTTTGTGCCGACCGAGCAACCAGGGCGCAAGAGCGGGCAAGACGCTGATCCCTGCCGTGTCTGCGCACAACCTCCCCGAAACCTAACGACATCGACGCGGACAGGATGCCGTGAGCTCACTATCAGTACTTATCGATCTCGAAGTGCCGGGGACCCGGCATGAGTTTGCTGTCTGAAGCGGGCTGGAGTTCGTACGTCAGCATGCCCGTCCTCCGTCGGTGCTGCGCGCCTTCGGCCGTAGCCGGAGCGTCACGTGGTAGCCGTAGTCACGCTGCACATCCCGCCGGCGCTTGAAGGCTCCCCGCTACTGGGACGTCTGGCCACTGCATTCAGCACAGGACCACCCGACCAGCCAGAGCACGCGGGCCGGGGTCGGCGACGTCGATGACGTGCATGCCGATTCAGGGCGATGCTGCCGTGGTCGGCCCAGCCGCTCGCCGGCCCCCCAGATCCGGGGCCCACGTCGAGCGGTACCTGAAACAGATCAAGAAGCTGCTGGCTGCCTCCTCCAGCTGCCGCGCAGTGTCGGTGCGCCGCGTCAGCGCCGCCGCGGTGGCGGCGACGGCGGGGGCTCGGCGGCTGCGGGTCAGGGCGGCATCCGCGTCGACGTACCGGATCTGCCCGTACTCGAATGCGACCCGCGGCAATACGCAACCGGCCACGACCCCGACGAGGCCTTCGTCGGCTACCGTGACGCCGAGGTGGTGCGGCTGCGGCCGCGTGACGGCGAGGACTGTCTGGGGCCTGGGCCTGATGAGTGGCCGCGCGAGGGCCGCGTGCTGCACGTGGGCCACATCTTCCCGCGGCTTACCGCTCTGGAATCATGACGCGTGCTTGCCTACTGCGAGCAGCGCGCATTACGGCAGCCTCGACACGAAGCAGCATCCTGGACGGCACCATCATTGCCACCTTCCGGGTCCGCTGGACCGGCGAAGCACAAGCGCTGGTGGGTGCACCGCAAGCGCACGTACGGCGTCAACCTGCAGGCCTTGGCCCGGTGACACGGGCGACCGGTCGTGGATCTCCGACGGGCTGCCCGGCTCGACCCACGACCTGACCGCCGCCCGGCAGCACGGCGTCATAGACGCCGCGATCCGGCACGGCCTGCAGCTGTGGGCCGACCGCGGCTACCAGGGCGAAGCACCTACCTTGATCACCTCGGTCCGAGCGGGTAAGGACAAGCCCCTCATCCCGGCGGCCACGGCCTACAACCGCCGCCACGCCGCCGTCCGAGCCCCAGGCGAGCGTGGCTTCGCCACGCTCGAGTGCTGGCAGATCCTCACCCGCGTCCGCTGCACCAACAGCAAGACCGGCACCATCGCGCAGGCCATCCTGGCCCTACACCACCGAACATCGACACCGATCAGGATGAAATGACCTCAGTGAGTACGGCCAAACGACCAATCGGTAGCCGAACGTCGCTTGCGACGGGGAAACCGAGCGAATGCTGAAGCCTAAGCCACTCCGGCCAACACGATGGACGTACGACCCATCTTCATCACTCGTCGTTCCCGCTCTCGCTGGAGTGGTGGGCTGGCACAAGCAACAAACGCCTGATTCGGTAGGCGATGACCGCGCCGACAGTCCGTTGTCGTCAATGCCGTCCGGAAGTTCCTCCGGTTCATAAGCAAAGCCATCATCCCCGTAGCAACGTTCTCACATGTTCCGGCTCGACGAGGGTTTTCGTCCTCTTCCCATACAAGTCGGGTGAATGCTCATGTCGCTGCCGCTCGGATGAAGTCCGACGATATTCCGCACTCGAGACACGTCGGTTAGCCGATCACGTGACATCCTTCGAGAAAGTGTGCGCCACTGCAATTGTGCTGAACCCCAGTTGGGCGTAGTGGCTCTGGGGCCAGTCGTCGGCATCTGCTTCGAGGAATATGAGCCCACAGTTAGCTGCTTCCGCCCTCTTAACGGCGTGGGTAATCAGTGCGCGCGCTAGACCCTTATTGCGATGTTCCGGCCTGGTCTGGACGTCCTCAACCTGGGCGACACCCGAAGGTTTGTCGATGTAGAGATCGGCGTGTGCGATAACGTCACCACCGTCTCCGCGGATGCCGAGAAAGGCGACGTCTGTGGCAATGGCAAGCCGGGTGGTCCGACGCATTGCCAACTGCTCGACGACTTCTACTGAAGCTTCTGGCAAGCTCCTTCGCCATCCAGATCTGTCCACGTCCTGCAGTTCGGTAAGCGTGACCTGTTCCACGTGAACACCATCCGAAGCGCGTAACTGGGGCCGACTGTAATGCATGTAAACGCTTCGGCCATGCTCATATCCAGCGGCGGCGAATGTCGGCAGAACTTCATCGCCCAGCGATTCCTCGTGAACGACAACCATACGGTGCTCGCATCCGCCATCCCTCAGGGTGGCATCCAATTGGGCAAGAGTCCAGGACGTCGTGAACGGGCGCTGCAGTACAAACTTGTTGTGGTCATGGGAATGGCAGTATCTGCTATTGAATGAAGCAAATCCTATGGGTGTTTCGACAATCGACTCCGCCTGCCGGCGGATAGATGTCCGCTGAAATGCGATAATACGTTCAACGATCTTGCGTTCTGTGAACATGGGTCATCCCTTCGGCGCACTGCGTGTATCTACGTCACGCCCGGCCGAATGGTTCCTACCCGGTGCCGGTGTGTGTGCGACATGCACGTTTTGTCGGCTAGGTTCTTGTCGCGAGGGTGCCGCTCACGACCACGTCGCTCCATAGCGCCCGTTGTTGGCCGCTGCTACGACAGTGAAGCTACGCAGCGCGGCTTGGCGGACAAGCGGTCGCGCAGGCCGTAGCCTGTGGCAGTGCCTATTGAGGGCCACTTGACCGCCAATGACATGAGGTTCGCCGCTCGGGCGGCGATGATCCACGCGTCGAGTCGTTCGTTGTTGCCGTCTTGCGGTCGTAGCAGGTCGGCGAACGAGTTGATGAGTTCGGCGAGGTCGATCATCTCGGGGCAGGCGGCGGTGAGGTCGTCGCGGACGGTGCGCTGTTTGTCGGTGAGGCCGTCCGGGCGGGTGAGCATGAGTCGGGCGAGGCGGCGGGGCGAGATGGTCGGGCGGTCGCCTTCGGCTCGGCCCTGGGTGATGTAGCGGTAGAGCAGGTTGAGGCTGCCCCGGTAGCCCCGTCTTTTGATCTCCTCGAACAGGCGCAGCACGCTGACCGCGGGTTCGTCACTGCGGCGCTGCCGCAGGTGGTCGCGGTAGGGGTCGACCAGGGTGGGCCGGTGCTGCGGAGCGCGCTGCAGACGTTCGGGCTCGGCCACGCGTGCGTGGCGTTTGACGGTGTTGAGTGACAGGTTCGGCCTTCGTGCGCGTTCGAGCAGGCCGACCCGCTGCTGGAGGAGGTCGTGGACCTGGTGCCGGCGTTGCAGGGTGGTCCGTGGGCAAGGGCTCGACCACGCCGCCGACCTGCTCGCCAAGCACGGCGACGGCGGCGGGGTGGTGCCGACGGGCTGGAGCGGGTGGGCGCGCGTGACGTCGTCGACGAGCTCGACGACGGGCTGCGTACTTCACCGGGTTCGAGATCATCAGGCTGGGCCGTCCTGCGGCGGAACCGCCTTGGCCCAGCAGGCGCTGTGCGCGGCGGCCTCGGAGGTTGCGCAACGGCATCGTTTGACCGCGGGGTCTTGTGGGTGGCGTAGTTGTCCAGGAGCAGGTGCACGTCCGTGTCTGCTGGAACGGCGGCGTCGATGCGGCGCAGGACCGCAGGAACTCCTGCCGGTGGGGACGGCGGTGCAGCGATCCGACCACCGTCCCGGTGGCGACGTCGAGGGCGGCGATCAGGCTCGTAACCCCGCAGGCAGATAGTCCTGCGATCGCCGTTCGGGCAGACCAGGCTGCCGGGGCAGCACGGGGTGCGACCGGTCCAGGGCCTGGATCTGCGACTTCGCGTCCACGCGCAGCACCAGGGCCCGTTCCGGCGGGTCCAGTACAAGCCGACGACGTCGCGGACCTTGTCTACGAACAGCGCATCGGTCGAGAGCTCGAACGTCTCGGCACGCCAAGGCTGCAGGGCGAACGTGCGCCAGACCCACGACACGGTCGACTGCGACAGCCCCGTCGCCGCGGCCATGGAACGGATCGACCAGTGCGTGGCGTTGCGCGGCTGGATTGCAGGGCCGCCACCATGATCCGCTCGACGTCCGCGTCGCTGACCGTTCGAGGCCGGCCGGCCGCGGCTCGTCGAACAACCCGTCCAGCCCTGTCGACGACAAACCGCGCCCCGTCGGCAGCGACACCCCGAGCCGACGCGACACCTCACTGTTGGACAAGCCCTGCGCGCTGGTCAACACGATCCGCCCCCGCATCGCCAACGACTGCGCCGTCGTGCGCCTGCCCGCCAACGCCGCCAGCGCCTCGCGCTGGACCTCGTCAACTCCAGCAGCGCGAGCTTCGGCCGACGACCATCACCCACGCCGGAACCCGAACCGGCAGCAAACTACGGACTAACGATCTTGTGCGCAATAGTTGAGGTCGCGTGATGGGCCGCTCCGGGGCGTTTCACCAGGTGATGGTGCGGTCGGAGACCAGGGCGGCGACG